>JALUAR010000028.1:0-21826 GCA_027050975.1 Thermodesulfovibrio sp. | reverse complement strand
GTTTTGCAGATGAAAACTATCAGGGAGCTAAATATTCTGAATGAGCTTTCTGCCTCGCTTCATACCTCACTTGACAGGGAATCAATCTTTGAAAACATAGTTGACAAAACAAGGGAGCTACTTAAAGCAGAGAAAGCAGCAATAGTACTGGTGGATAGATATGGCAGAGTTGTTGATTTCTACACATCAATGGGACCCGCTGGCAACTGCAAACATCTGCTTACAGGAACACTGAAAAGGGCGATGGAGGAGATCACCACCTTAAGAACAGACGATGTAACAAAAGAGCCTGCATTCGTGGGGTTTCCGCCAAATCATCCACAGATAAAATCAATACTCATGGTACCAATGCTTTTGAGAGGAGAGCCGATTGGTGCCATAATCGCCACGGACAAAAAGGGGGGCTCTTTTACGGAGACTGACGAGGACCTACTGTTGAACCTTGCCTTTCATTCAGCCCTGGCAATAGAAAAGGTACAGTTCTATGAAGAGATTCTGAAGATGGCAAGCACAGACGGACTGACTGGACTCATAAACCACAGAACCTTCCAGGAGAAACTACAGATAGAGATCGACAGGGCCCGGAGGTTTGGTCATAAGGTATCCCTTTTGATGATCGATATAGATCACTTCAAAAAATTCAATGACACATATGGCCACACAAATGGAGACGAGGTTTTAAAACGTGTCGCCTGCATCCTTCAGGACAATATCAGAAGCATTGATCTTGCGGCACGCTACGGAGGAGAGGAGTTTGCCGTGGTTCTGCCTCAGGTCTCCCTACCAGGCGCCATCGTTGTTGCAGAACGAATCAGAAAGAAGACCGAAGAGCATGAACTGGTTTTCAATGGAAAAAAGGAACATGTAACAGTCAGCATCGGTGTGGCTACCTTTCCTGATGATGCCTCTGACAGAGAGGAGTTAATTGATAATGCAGACAAGGCTCTTTATCTTGCCAAACGGACCGGAAGAAACAGGGTCTGTGCCTTCAGTGAAGAGATTGTTAATGGAAAACATGAGCCTAATCCCACAAATGTATAGACCTACACAAAATAATCCATTTCTGATATTATAAAAAATCTGCAGCATACATTTACGTTTGCCTTTTTTCAAAAGGCCATTGTAAAACCCGTCAAAACAACAGTTCATGATTGAAAGAATTTTAGATAAGGCGGTCTCGGGAGAGAGACTAAACAGGGAAGAGGCTCTTGCCCTCTTTCAAAGCGATGATCTGCACCGTATCGGTATGGCAGCCAATCGCGTCTGTGAAAAACACAATCAGAACAGAGTGTACTTTGTGGTTAACCGCCATATCAATCCCACCAATATCTGTATTAACAGATGCCAATTCTGTGCCTTTAGCAGATCAAAGGGTGAGGAAGGTGCATACGAACTCACCATCGAAGAAATACTTCAAAAGATACATGAAGCCCCCGATGACCTGAAGGAGTTGCATATAGTCGGAGGTCTCCATCCCAATTGGCCCTTCGAGCATTATCTCCGCATGATTGAGACAATCAAGAAAGAGTTTCCCCATGTACATATTAAGGCATTTACTGCCGTAGAGATTGACTACCTTTCGAAGATAAGCGGACTATCCCTCAGGGAGACTCTCATCAGACTTAAAGAGCATGGGCTTGATGCCATGCCTGGCGGTGGTGCCGAAATTTTTAACAAAGAGGTAAGAGGAAGACTCTGCCCCGAGAAGATATCAGGCTCACGCTGGTTGGAGGTCCACAAAACAGCTCATGAGGTTGGAATAAAAACCAACGCCACCATGCTTTATGGACACATCGAATCCTACGCAGACAGAGTTGATCATCTGCTCGAACTACGCCAGCTTCAGGATAGCACCGGAGGATTTCAGGCATTTATTCCCCTGTCGTATCATCCGGAGAACACAGAGATGGGCGGCCAGTACCCTTCGGGTATCGATGACCTCAAAACCATAGCCATCAGCCGCCTGGTGCTGGATAATTTCACTCATATAAAGGCCTACTGGATAATGCTTGGAGAAAAGCTCTCACAAATTGCCCTGCTCTTTGGTGCAGACGACCTGGATGGCACTGTAGTGGAGGAACATATCACACATTCGGCCGGAGGCAAGACCTCCTCTGGCATAACAAAACAGGAACTGATTCATATGATAAAAAGGGCAGGCAAAACTCCAATTGAAAGAGATGCCCTGTACAATACGGTCAAACTATACTCATAGAAACTGACAGGGAGACTCCCCCTCAGATTGAGACTACGAGCTATGAACAAATAACTAAAAGATGAATTACTCCTTTTCCACCTGAACATTCAGCTCAGCTGTTACCTCCGGATGGAGCTTCACCTTTACTGTATACTCACCCAGTCTTTTTATTGGCTCCTGAAGAAGGATCTTTTTTCTGTCTATCTCGTGCCCCATCTCCCTGAGGGCCTTCTCTATATCAATGTTTGTTACAGAGCCGTAAAGTTTGTCCTCCTCCCCTGCCTTAACCTTTATCACCACAGGCTTGGCAGAGAGCTTTTCGGCAAGAATCTGAGCTGCGTTCTTAATTTTGTTAGCCTTCTGAGCAATAACCCTTTTATAATGCTCAAACTCTTTTATGTTTCTTGCGTTGGCCTGAACAGCCAGATTCTTCGGAATAAGATAGTTTCTTGCATATCCGTCCTTTACCGTTACTATATCACCCATATTACCAAGATTCTCGATATCCTCTTTAAGAATCACTTTCATAGTTATCTCTCCTTTCTCCAAAGGGGTAATCTTGCGAAATGCCTCTAAGCAGTATAGTATAGCCAAATCAACCCGATTCTTTCAATGGCTCGCTATTCCTCCAGAAATAAGTGGGTTTGTTCCTTCGGAATTAATCCCCTGCAGGCTCATCACAAATTATCCAGAACAGAATGTTATCAGGATTGATCTTCCCTGCGGCAAGACCGCAGGGAATATAGTGTAAGGAAAATTTTCATTTTACTATATCCGCTCGCTTGACCCCGTGGCAGACCACGAGGAATACCGCTCGCTATCCATTTAACCGGGGCCAGGTCAGAAGCACTGAACCCTGCAGGAAAGATTTACACCTACGAAGTGTAAAGTTTTTTAATCTACCAGTCCAGCTTCTTCATCAGCCTCTCGTAAAGCCCCTCTGGCAGAAATGCATGTGAGTGAATCTCCTCGCTATAGTATCGGGTCGGACTGATGCAGGGCCGCCTCATCTGCCTGAGAGGCAGTTTGTTTGACCCTGCAGAAAAGGTCCACCAGTTGCCTGCATAGGTTGCTATGGGAGCCGTATAGAGATCAACGATCGGGAAGACGAGCTTCATTGTCTCCTGTACATTAACAACCATCTCTTTATGAAAATGCAGAGACTCCGAAAGTGTTACGAACATACCATCCTCTTTTAGCGCCTCTTTTACAGAGCGGAAAAACTCCACTGTGAACAGGCTCTTTGCAAAACCGATTATATCTGTAGAGTCAACTATTACAATATCAAACTCTTCCTTACGATTTTTAATGAATTCGGCACCATCCATGTTCTTTATCTCTACCTTCGGACTGTCTATCTGGGAAGATACTGTAGGGAAGAACTTTTTTGATGTATTGATTACTTCATTGTCTATCTCTACGAAATAGAGTTTCTCCACGGTTTCATGCTTCAGCACCTCCCTGACAGCGCCTCCATCACCTCCTCCGATTACAACAACCCTTTTTGGCTCCGGATGGGCATGCATAACAACATGGACAAGCATCTCATGATAGAAGAACTCATCCCTTTCCGTTAGCTGAACCACACCATCAAGGATAAGTATTTTACCGAAATACTCATTTTCTATCACCAGAATCTCCTGATACTGGCTTTTGGCCTTATAAAGTACCTTATCCACATCATAGACATACTGTATGGGTGCATATGGATCTTTTTCAAAAAACTTTACCATCCCTGCCTCCTGAGTTTATTGTTTGGTCTCTAATTCTACACCAAGATTCAGCAGTCTTTCAATCTCCATACTCGCCTTTTTTGCCTCTGCCTCTATATCGGATGACGGATCGGATATTGCCCTGCTAAAGTAACGTTGAAGCACATTGGATACAGCGGGATAAAGCGGTGTTCTGGGACGGGGATAAGAGGACAAAAAAACCTCCTTCATCTGTGCAAACTGGGGATTGGCCTTAAGAATCTCAGGATCATTATAAAGACTCTTTCTTGTCGGAGCCTTGCCCGCGCCAAGGGCTATCAGCTTCTGAACCCTCTCACTGGTGAGAAACTTGACAAACCTCCAGGCTGCATCCTTTTTTGCGGTGTATGCACTTATTCCAACCTGCCAGCCTCCCAGGGTAGAGTAGCTTCTGCCGCCCGGAAAATGAGGAAGCTTTGCAATGCCCACCTTTTCGGCAATTTTTGACTTCTCGGGGTTGTTTGATACCTTCCAGGCATAGGGCCAGTTTCGGTGAAACACAGCCTTACCCTGGATGAAGAGAGCAAGTGATTCCGGTTCCTGGTAGGTAAGTACTCCCCTTGGTGCGATACCACCGATGATTTCGTCCCTTACAAATCTGACCGCCTCTATGGCAGGGCTTTCTGCAATACCCACCCTCTGGGTTTTGGGGTCCACGATCCAGCCTCTGTTACTCAAAATAAACTCCATCATATCACAGACCAGTCCTTCGTACTGCTTGAACTGACCTGAGTATCCGTATATTTCCACACCCCTTTTCTTTTCCTCTGAGACAATCCTTCTTGCTGTCTCAACCATCTGTTGCCATGTCCGGGGAACATCGAATCCGTACTTCTGAAGAAGGTCCTTCCTGTAATACAAAAGACCGCTGTCGATAAAAAGCGGAACACCGTATATCTTTCCCTTGTAAGTATTGGCCAGGATTGTGCTTTCCAGGAATTTCTGCTGCTCATAGGGAGGGAAGAGGTCATCCAGGGGCATTGCCCAGCCTGCCGAGGCAAACTCAGGCGGCCATATGACATCCATAAGAAACACATCCACATCCTTGCTTTTGTTTTTCAGCTTCTGTGTAAGCATATCATGGAAGGCTGTAGAGGAGTGAGGCCCTACCTCCCTGGAAATCCTTATGTCCGGATACTCCTTCTCGAAAAGACCGAGTATCTCATCCCATACCTCCGGTATGTTAGGTTTCCAGGTGACAAAGTGGAGCGTAATCTTCTTATCAGACTCCTTTTTTTTCGCACAGCCTGACAAAAAAATGACAAACATTAGACAGAATAGGAAAAGGGTTGCAACAAACCAATGGATTCGCCCCCTCCAAGAAAAACCCCTCAGCATATTACACCTCCCTATTGAATCCAGAGAAGCTTTCTGAATATCCAGCCGGTGTCCCCGAATTCATCTTTTACCTTTACCCACTTGCCTTTGATCTTTAACACCCTGAAGGAGTCATAACGTATGGCTGGACTCAACTCCGAAAATCTGTACTTCTTTCCGGGGCCTGTTCTGATGTTTGCTTTGTCCACCTTTACCACGGCACATTTGTACTTATCCGTAACAAGCCCCCCAAAAATCCAGTGGATGTCACCATCCACATCTTTAACCTTATACCAGTTACCCTTTTTAGCCAGCTTCTTAAGTGGCATATATTTGAATACCTCCCATGTCTTTTCGTACTTCTTACCAGGCCCTTTTCGCAGATTCGCAGAGGAGGTTTTTACACAGAGAGGAAAGCTTTCCGATACGGCAAGAAAAATCCCGAGACAGAGGACCATTATAAATACCAGTTTCTTTCTCATTCTGATGTTATGGTAACAGAAAGACAAAAAGCTAATCAACACCATAATACATTGTGATAGAATGGAATATAATATATATCCTTTTACGAGGTATAAATGAATCAATCCCTTGACTTACTCTTTGATAATCCATATTTAAAGGTTATCCTCCTTTTGATACTCTTTTTAGCTGTTGTTCTGATCAGACTCCTCTTCCCAAGAATAAAGATAAAAACAGAGATAGACGATCTTGTGGACCTGGCAAGAAGCATGAACTGCAGCGAATACGATATATTTCTTAAGGCCGGTAAAAAGTGGAATTTCTCAAGCGATAAAATCGAGGAAGACTTTAAAAGATATCTATGGCATGGAGATCTTCCACGATATGTTAAGGATTACATCAAAACCCAGCGAACCTGAAATCAATCACGATAGCTTGAAAAAATACCTGTATTCTTTTAAAATTATTTTGATAATCTAAAGCACTGTCCTAACTTATCCTCAGGCATTTGTTTTAATTCTCTATTCAGGGGGATGAGATGGCCATTGAATGGACTGATAGCATGGCAGTAGGGATATCGGAGATAGACAGTCAGCACCGTGAACTCTTCCAGAGTATAAATAATCTTCTTGATGCAATGTCACAAGGTAAGGGAAGCCAGGAGATTATGAAAATCATTCAGTTCCTGGAGGAATATGTTGTAATTCATTTCAGTACAGAAGAGAGATACATGAAGCAGACAAATTATCCGGATTATCCTGCTCATAAGGCTCAGCATGAGGCTTTTGCAAAGGATTTTGCCGCTCTGAAACAGGAGTTTATTAATCACAACAAACCTACCTACCTGAGGCTTCAGATAGAAGTAGGCCACAGACTCATTAAATGGCTGTTATCTCATATCGGTAAAGTGGACAAGAAACTCGGAAAATATCTCCAAGAGCAGGACATGAATTAATTATCCATTAGCATTTCCTTCTCTCAAATAAACCGATCAAACTCCTTAACGGATTTGCCCCTGTGCCTCCTACTGAATCCTCACAATGTGATAAAATCAAGTATGGCTGAATTACGTATTGGTTGCAGCGGCTTTCTGTACAAACACTGGAGGGGAAATTTTTATCCTGAAGATATCCCCCAACGGGAGTGGTTTTCCTATTATATAAAGATCTTTGATACGGTGGAAATGAACGTCACCTTCTACAGGCTTCCCAAGACAGAAGTTTTTAAAAAGTGGTATAACGAAAGCACCGAAAATTTTATCTTCTCCTTAAAGGGCAGCAGATACATAACCCATATAAAAAGGCTTAACGCTTCCGAAGAGTCGGTAAAACGCTTTTTTGAACGAATCAAACCACTTAAGAACAAATTAGGCATAGTGTTATGGCAGTTTCCTCCTCAAATGGCATACAACAGAGAGCGGTTGGAATCCTTTCTTCATATACTGAAGAAATACAGAGTAAGGGGGGCTTTTGAGTTCAGACACGAAAGCTGGATCCGCAAGGAAACAGTCAATCTGCTCAGAAAGGAAGGCTATGCCCTTTGTATGGCAGATTGGCCACCTTTCAACGATATACTGCCTCCAACAGCGGACTACATCTACATTCGCAGACACGGCTATTCTGGAAGTTATGATACCTGTTACAGCATTGAGGAGTTAAGAAAGGATGCCAAAAGAATCAGAAACTACCTTAAGGATGGTCTCGATGTCTATATCTACTTCAATAATGATGCCTGCGGATATGCCCCTAAAAATGCAGTACAGTTAAAAGAATTACTCCAAGGGCTATAGCAGCGATGAAAAATCAGGAGATAGCAAAGGCATTTAACGAGATCGCAGACCTACTTGAACTAAAGGGCGAAAACCCCTTCAGGATACGTGCTTACAGAAGAGCAGCTCAGAACATAGAAAGCCTTGGTCGTGAAGTGGCCGAGATGAGCGAAGAGGAACTGACATCCATCCCTGGAATCGGTAAGGATCTTGCCTCCAAGATAAAGGAGTACCTCGGTACCGGAAGGATACAGAGACTTGAAGAACTCAGAGAGGAGGTACCGCAGGGATTAACGGAAATAATGTCCGTACCGGGAGTAGGCCCTAAGACCGCAAAGCTCATTTATGACAAACTCGGCATAAGCAGTATAGAGGATCTCGAGGCTTATGCCAGAGAAGGGAGACTCCAGGGACTTCCGGGAATCAAGAAAAAGACAGAGGAAAATATCCTTCGCGGAATCGAAATGCTGAAGCGTGGCAGAGAACGTCAGCCTCTTGGTAAGGTGCTTCCTCTGGCAGAAGAGATCGTAGAAAGACTAAAAAGCATAAAATCTGTTGGCCATATCTCTCTGGCAGGTAGCCTCAGGAGATGGAAGGACTCTATCAAAGACATAGACATTCTTGCTACATCCACTAATCCCACAGAGGTGATGAACGCCTTTGTGAAAATGCCCGAAGTGGAAGAGGTTTTACTGAAAGGAGTTACAAAATCCAGTATTGTGCTTAAAGAGGGTATCCAGGTTGATCTGAGGGTGGTTGAAGAGGACTCCTTTGGTGCGGCACTACAGTATTTTACAGGCAGCAAAGCCCACAACATAAGAATACGGGAGATGGCACTCAAGCAGGGGCTGAAGGTAAACGAATACGGCGTATTCCGGGAGTCAGACGGCAAAAAGATCGCAGGAAGAACCGAAGAAGATGTATACAAAGCACTGGGACTTGATTTTATCCCTCCTGAACTCAGAGAGGACAGGGGAGAGATCGAGGCAGCTATTGAAGGCACCCTCCCTTCTCTGATTAGTGTGGAAGACATAAAGGGAGACCTACATGTACATAGCCGTTACAGTGACGGAAGCCATAGCATCGAGGAACTTGCCCATGCAGCAAGGGAGTTGGGTTATGAATATATTGCAATCACTGACCATTCAAAGGGGCTGGGAGTCGCCGGAGGGCTTACACCGGAAGAGCTGATTAAAGAGATGAAAGAGGTGGAAAGAGTTAACAAAAAGTTAAAGAATTTCAAGGTCTTCCTTGGTGTGGAGGTTGATATCCGAAGTGATGGCACCCTGGACCTTCCGGATGAGATACTCAGCAAACTTGATTTCGTTATTGCATCAATACATTCAGGGTTCAGACAGTCTATAGGGCAGCTTACCATGAGGCTATTAAGCGCAGTAAAATCCCCCTATGTGCGTGTTATCGCACATCCGACCGGCCGATTGATCGGGGAACGAGACCCCTATGCTGTGGACATGGAAGAGGTACTGCGTCTGGCAAAAGAGACAGCAACGGCATTGGAGATCAATGCATACCCCTTACGGCTTGACTTGAATGACAAATATGCAAGAGAGGCCAAAAATCTGGGCATTCCCCTCGTAATAAGTACGGACACACATATTAAGGAGCAGTTCAGGTACATGCGTTATGGTGTGCATACCGCACGCAGGGCATGGATAGAGCCCTCCGATGTGATCAACACCATGCCCCTTAAGGAGTTTCAGAGATTTTTAAAAAAGAAAATAAAAAAAATATTCTATATTATTATGAATAGTCGTGCAGTTTAGAAGTCTTTAGATATAGCAATTAGGAATGGAATTTGCTATAATATTCAATGATGAATGAAAGAGGGGGAATAAAGGTCTTAGTTTACGAGAAGACGGACAGCGGAAAGAACTTCCTCGAAAAGTTCTTTAAGAAAAGAGTTGACTACTCATACCATATAATCCATGACCGTAAAGACCTTAAAGAGGCTTTATCAGATGATCCTTACGATCTTCTCATTGTAGAATCACCCCATGCCACAGGAGATATTAGAAATCTCAAACTTGACATACCCACGATAGCATTGATAACGGATGACCTTCCAAAGGGGTTGAGAGAGGTTGTAAAGTGCAATATCGATTGTTATCTGCTTGCACCTTTTCATGAGAAGGATTTAGAGATAAAATTAAAGACCGCAATCGAGCGTAAGAGCTGGTTCAGGTCTCTGTACAATGAAAAGAGGGATTTAGAGGCTATAATCGAGCTTTCATATCTGGTATCTTCCACACTTGATCCAAAAGAAGTCCTGTATTTCGTTGTTAAAAAACTGAGTGAGATGATAGAGGTAACACGTTGCTCCATTATCAGTATAGGGTTTGGAGAAAAAAGATATGCCTATGTTGTCTCAACCTTTGAATCTCCTGGCATTACTAACATAAAACTTGACCTGAGAAAGTATCCCGAGATACGTAAGGCTCTGCAGTCGAAGCAGCCCGTTATAATTCAGGATGCTCTGTCAGACCCTCTGATGAAATCGGTCAGGGATCAGATTGTTCCCCTTGGAATAAGATCAATCGCTGTTATCCCTATCATCCACAGGGATGAGGTAATAGGCACCCTCTTTCTGCGCACCTCACGTTCAAAAAGTATTTTTACCGAAAGAGAGGTAAAGTTATGCTCAGCCGTGGCCAATGTATCAGCCAATGCCCTTTATAACGCCTTTTTATTTGAGAGACTTGAGAATGAAAAGGCTAGACTTGAAAAGCTTGCAATCACGGATTACCTGACAGGAGTGTATAACATACGCTATTTTTATCACCGTCTGGAAGAGGAGTTTAGCAGAGCCGAACGTTATGGATATCCAATCTCCTGCATAATGCTGGATATAGATCACTTCAAAAAGATTAACGATACTTACGGACACCGAGTCGGAGATAAGGTTTTAAGAGAGTTTGCACAACTTATAAGAAGACATACAAGAAAGAGCGATGTTTTTGCGCGTTACGGAGGCGAAGAGTTCATACTTCTTCTTCCCCAGACACCTCTGGATGGCGCAGAAAAAGAGGCACAGAGGCTCAGGTCTTATATAAAAAAGCATCCTTTCAAGGGCATTAATAAAAAGATCACCTCCAGTATGGGCATTGCCTGCTGGCCAATCCATGAGATTAATACCTCGGACGATCTCATAACTCTTGCCGACCATGCCCTCTTCAGGGCCAAAACAAAAGGCAGAGACAGGATAGTAGTGAGTTCTAAAAAGAGAAAAAAGACGGCCAATTAGGTTATTCTACTTTTATGGACCTCATCCTCTGTCATGTTAACGCCGATTTTGACTGTCTTTCCTCTATGCTTGGTGCGAAGAAGCTCTACCCGGAGGCAGTACCTGTGTTTCCGGGCTCTCAGGAGAAAAAGGTTCGTCAATTTCTGGATACCTTTACCACTTTTGAGATCAGGCGTATCAGAGACATTGACAGAGAAAAAATCAGACGAATAATCCTTGTTGATACAAAGAATCCTTCCAGACTTGGCCCTTTTGAGGAAATAGTCCGATCAAACAGGGTAAAGCTTCACATCTATGACCACCATCCCTTTACAGCCGAAGACCTGAGAGGAGAGCTGGAGATAGTAGAGGACGTAGGAGCTACAGCAACAATATTTGTGGAGATCATCAAGGAAAAGAACATCCCCATATCACCTATGGATGCCACTGTGCTATGTCTGGGAATATACGAAGAGACAGGCTCTCTCAGGTTTCCTTCAACCACTGAGAGAGACTTGCTTGCCGTGGCCTATCTTCTCAGGAGGGGAGCAAATCTTAACATTGTATCAGATTACATAAAGACCGAACTTAGCAGAGACGATCTCGAAATACTGCAAGAATTAATTGAATCATCAAGGGATATCATACTCTACGGAATAAAGATAAGAATCGTTAAGGCATCAAGGAACGAATACATAGGTGACATTGCCCCCCTTGCTCACAGAATAATGGATATGGAGGATATAGATGCGCTGGTGATGCTTGTGGCCATGGAGGGCAAGGTGATAATGGTCGGAAGAAGCAGGGCTCCGGAGTTTGACGTTGCCAGGGTCCTGGAAACATTCGGAGGGGGAGGACATCCGGTTGCAGCCTCAGCAACTGTCAAAGACGAACCCCTGGAACTGATAGAGGAAAGGCTTATAGAAAGAATAAAACAGGTCGTAAAACCACAGAAGGTTGCAAAGGATATCATGACCTCTCCTGTTATCACCATTCAGTGGAACAAGACAATTAAAAACGCAGAGGTACTGATGACCAGATACGGTGTGAATGTCCTGCCTGTAATAAAGGATGGCAAATACTATGGCCTACTCACACGTGAGGTGGTGGAAAAGGCTTTACTGCACGGTTTCAGCAAAAACCGAGTGCACGAGTTTGCTACTACCGACGCAGAAACAACTAACGCTCAAACCCCTGTCAGCGAGGTGGAACAGATCATGATAGAGCAGAACCAAAGATTTATGCCTGTACTTGAAGACTCCAAGGTGATAGGAGCGATAACAAGAACCGATCTTTTAAGGAACCTCTATGAAGAGACCCTGAGAAGAAGACGGATTGATATGAAAGATGATATCCCTGACCGGCCATCAATCGGACGGAATATAAAGAGGTTGATCGAAGAGAGATTCCCGGACAGGATAGTGCAATTTCTTACAGAGGCTGGAAGGGTCGGTGATGAACTCGGGTTTTCCGTATATCTTGTGGGCGGCTCTGTAAGAGACCTCCTAAGGGGTGAGAAGAATCTCGATCTTGATATTGTGGTAGAAGGTGACGGAATTGCCTTTGCCAGGGAACTGGCTCGAAAATACGAAAATGTAAAGCTAATCACTCATAGAAGATTCAACACGGCAAAGTTGATATTCAGAGAAGGAATGCCATGGCCCGATTTCACTGTTGATATTGCAACTGCAAGAACAGAGTATTACGAAAAGCCGGCCTCTTTGCCAAAGATTGAAACATCATCAATAAAAAAGGACCTCTACCGAAGGGATTTCACCATCAACACACTGGCCGTCAAGCTTAACAGTACAGAATTCGGCATTCTTATCGATTACTTCGGAGGGCAGAGAGACATAAAAGAGAAGATTATTCGCGTTCTCCATAATCTGAGTTTTGTGGAAGATCCTACAAGGGCCTTCAGAGCTGTAAGGTTTGCCGAGCGGTTCGGCTTCAGGATAAGCAAGCACACGGAGAACCTGATCAAATCCGCTCTCAGACTCAATCTTTTTGAGCGACTCTCCGGCTCCAGAATCTACGACGAGCTGGTTCTTATCTTTAACGAGACAGAACCTGTTAAGACGCTAAAAAGGCTGGCACATTACGGATTACTAAGCGTAATTCACAAGGACCTCCGATTTGACGATGCCCTGGAAGGTATCCTCCGTTCCATTCACGAGAGTCTTACATGGTTTGATCTTCTCTTTCTGGAAGAAAATGTTGACAGGCCAACACTTTATCTAATGGGGCTTTTAACACCCCTTGATTTCAAAAAAACGGAAGAGGCTCTGCAACGACTCTCCACACCTCCAAGGAAAACAAAGGAGATCTTACAGAGCAAACAGAATGCCTTCCATGCCATGAAACAGCTGAGAACCACAGATCCGGTAAAGATATATACCACTTTACACCCCCTCACTCTGGAAACGATTCTCTATATCATTGCCCTAACCACAGACAGGACTATTCAGAAATCCGTCTCCAGATACCTTCTTGATCTGAGACGTACCAAACCGTCCCTTAATGGAAAAGACCTGAAAGAGCTAGGTATTGATCCGGGACCTATTTACTCGGAGATTTTTGATGCTATATTAAAAGAAAGGCTGCTGGGTAGAATCCAAAACAGGGAAGAAGAGATAGAGTTTGTAAAAAGATACTTAAAGGAGCATTAGCACAATGGAAGGATTTCCTGAATTTCTGAAGCAGTACCTTCCGGAAGAAAGGCTAAACAAAGAAAATATCCAGACCTACGAGTATGAACAGACAGTCTTTTATCGTCTGAGAAAGGACACCCATGATTTTCCCAGAGGCAGTGTATTCTGGGATGGCGGATACCTCAAGGGGTACCAGAGGATCAAAAGAATTATTAACCTTGAAGAGGGCATCAAAAGATATTTTAAGGAGCCCTTTTATGTGGAAGAAAAGATGGACGGCTATAATATAAGAATACGCCTTATCAACAACAAAATATATACCTTTACAAGGGGAGGATTTGTTTGCCCTTTTACAATGGACAGACTTGAGGACCTTATTCCTGTAAGATTTTTTGAGAAATACCCGGATTACACCCTCTGTGGAGAGATTGTGGGGCCTGACAACCCTTATAATTCCGAAGAGATTCCCTATATGAAACAGGATATCGCATTCTTCGCATTTGATCTCAAAAACAGCAAGGACCAGAGTCTCACACCATCCGAAAGATATAGAATCTTCTCGGCTGAGACAGTCCCAATGGTTAGAAGATGGGGGCCTTACACCACGAATGAGATCCGAACTATCAGGGAACTCATCCTGGAACTCGATAAAGAGTCAAGGGAAGGGATTGTACTAAAATCAATCAGTGGTAAAGAAGAGGCAAAATATGTAACCGTAGGTTCCTGTATCAGAGACCTTCGTGCCACCTCTTTCCTTTTCACGGAACTGCCCGGAGGATTTTATATACAGAGACTTATTCGCATAGGAACTGCAATCAAGGAGTTCGGGCTCAACCCTGATGAGTTTAAACAACAGATAGGAGATGCCCTTCTTGGCCCCTTAATGGAAACAATCAATGAGGTCTCCTCCGGAGAACAGATCAGGGAATTCTTCAGAATTCGGGTAAACAAAAAGGAAACCATCGACCATCTTCTTCAGCATCTTCACAGGGCAGGAATAAGTGCACGAGTTGTTTCTGTAGAGCGGATAGAAAACAGATATGTTGCGACCTTCTACAGGGTATACCCCAAGGGAACGAAGATACTCAGACAGCGGCTTAAAGGACACGGATTCTATGATTGAGGAGCCAACAGATCACCCTTTGCCTTCTTTATGGCACTGAGTAGATACTCTCTGAACTTTTCCGGAAAAAGCCACTTTATACCAAGCTTTTCAGCCCATTTTATCACTCCCTGATCAGCAGTCACAAGAAGTGCATCCAACTCTCTTGCAAGTAGAATAAGATCCACATCCTCCTTGGAGTCGATTATTCCTTCCCTTAGTGCCTCGCGATATTTCTTTCTTAGCTCCTGTATGATCTCCCTCTCGCTCTTTTTACCCACACGTCTTACGGCAGATTCGGCAACTCTCAGCCCTTTATTTATTCGTTCTCTAATGTCCTCAATCAGTTCGTAGAGGAGAAAGGCGGGGCAGCTCATCTCGTATTTGCTGGGGGGTTTTTGATGAAGAATAACAAGCAGGTCACCTGATATCTTGCTTTCATCCACAAAGTGAAGCAACTCCTTGAAGATCGAGGGAGGCATATAAAATTCCATAATGGGAATCTGGGCAGCAAGAAAGAGAAATCCTTCAAGCGCCTCGGTTGGGGTATCTCCGAAATACTTTCTGACATCAGGATTGACAAAGAGACTTGTATCCAGCACAACCCTGCCAATCCTGTGCTGGCCCGACTCTGTCTTATTGTCTTTTTCCTTCATCTTTTTCGCTTGCTAAGAATTAAATCTCGTCTATGCAGACAGACATCTTACGAACAATCCAGGCTTTAACATCCTTTCCATCCTGCAACACCTCTTAACAGGTGGGGATAGTTTGTACAAAGAACATCAGCCACTAACGTATCCCACATCAAGCGGTAAAGAAAAAAGCCGACAATCTCCAGCAATACCACTGCTACGAATCTTATCAGCTGGATTTTGGGTAGTGTAAAATTTATCAAAGAGCAAACAGAAAACAGATTACCCCTCTTTTTCTTTACCCGCTTTGCAGACCCCATGGACATTAAAGTCATAGGAGTTCCAGCTACCGCAACTGGGACATCTGCCCGACCACTCCTCAGAAACCTCTCCGCAGTTTGTGCAGCAGTAAGGTATTTTCAAAGTCTTTCTCATATCAAGGGCTTTCCTGAACTCCTCCGCAGCCCTGTCCAGTTGGCCTCTCTTCATATATATCGCACCTTTAATCTTTGTAAGTTCCGGGAAAATCGACTCATCATCCATCCCTTCTATCACCTCTAGGGCATCGTCAAGCATCTCCAGTCTGTAGTACAGTTTTGCAAGAAAGAACTTCAGAGTGTTGTCCTGAGGTCTGTCTGCAAGCCCCTTTCTGTAAATATTTATTATTCGAGAGGGCTGACTTGCCGAAAGAAGGAGATCCTCAAGCCTCACCAGGACAATCATGGATCTTGTCTCCTCATATACTTTCTCCAGATAATCTATCGCATCCTCAGACTTCCCTTCCTGCACCATTGCCTCGGCAAGTCCCAGATGGGCAGGAATAAATCCATTGTCTATCTTTATAATTGCCTTGAATAGCTTTTTTGCCTTCTCTAACTCTCCCTTCTCCAGCAACTCCGTGGCAGACTCATATTTGTAGCCCATCAGCCTTGTCTGCTCTGCCTCGCTCTCTTTCTCCCCTACCAGCTTTATAATTTCCTTCTGAAGACTTATAAGATCCCCCCATCTCTGTTGCAACTCAAAAACTTCACGTTTTTTATAAATTGCGGCTATGTTTCCGCTATCTCTCTCTAGAATATCATCAATATATTTCAAAGCCTCATCATAGGCATTCTGCTTAACCTTAATTGAGGCAAGGCTAAGAAGGGCTTCAATATTTCCCGGGTCAGCAGAAAGCACTTTTTTGTAATAATCCTGGGCAGCATTGTAATCATCCTCTTTTAAGGCGAGTTCGGCAAGCTTAAGAAGTGCCCCAATATGTTTGGAATCCTCCGACAGTATCTCCTTAAAAGTATCCTTAGCCACATCTATCTTTCCCGAATAAAGATATCCCAATGCCCTCGAATAGAGAGACTGGATTTTCTCCTCCTTCTTGAGCCTTTTCTGTGTCTGTATGTTATTAATCAATCTCCTTGTATCCCGAATCGTATAAACCACCAGCATGAGAAAGGCTCCGCTCAAGGAGGAGATCAGGATAAAAATCACCATGGGAATTTCATAAACCTTTGAAGCAGTCAGCTTAATGGTCACGGAGTCCTGGTTCATGAACCCCAGATACACAATAAAACCGAAAAAGACTAAAAACAGAAATGCAACTATCTTGCTCATCAGTGATGATACCTCGTTCCTTTTATTATTGTTATTGCACGATATAGCTGCTCAAGCAATATTATCCTGGACATCTCATGCGTAAAGGTCATGGGAGAAAGAGACAGTACTGTTTCAGCCTGTTCATATACACTTTCTGCTACACCGTAAGGACCGCCTATCACGAAGGTTACATCTCTCCTTTTATCGATAAACCCGGCAAACTCCTCTGAATCCATCAACCTTCCTCTTTCAGACAAAAGAACAAAATGCCTGGCCTTGGTCAGGATCCTTGATGCCTCTTTACTAAGTGCAGCATTTTTGTTTTTAACTACTTCTTCCTTCACTGTAACTATCTCCACATCTGCATATGGTCTTAGAAGGGAAAGATATTTGTCTACTGCCATGTTTACAAAGGACTCCTTGGTCTTTCCCACCCAGACAATCCTGAATCTTTTTTTGCTACTCAATCTCTACTCGAGGAGCATCAAGCCAGAGCTTCTCAATATCATAATACCGTCTTGTCTCTTCCTCAAAAACATGAACAATCACATCGCCGTAATCCATGAGAACCCAATGGCTGTGAGTATATCCTTCGACACCTGAGGGCCTGAAACCCTGCTTTTTCAGGGATTCCTCTATATAGTCCACTATGGTCCGCACCTGCGTAGTGCTCTCACCTGAACAGATAACAAAATAGTCTGTAACAACTGTGAGGCTGCCTATTTCGAGGATTTCAACATTCATCGCCTTTTTTTCCTGTGCAGCCTTCACTATTGCTTTTACCTTCTCAAAGCTTTCTAAAGCCATCACCCCCTGTAAAGATTATGCGATATTATATATGTTTCCACAGATTCAGGCAACAGATATTTTATGCTTCTTTTATTACTAATCCTCTCCCTGATCTCGGATGCCGAGATCCATAAAGGAGTACATTTAACACAGAGTACCTTTCTGCCACTTATCAGATCCATGGCATATACACCATCTTTTAACATCTTAAGACTGTTTTTTTTTACATATTCTGACTTCTTGACATCAAGTATATCATTTGGTGGTCGGTTAACAACCACAAAATCACATAGTTCTATCAGTCTTTCAGGTTTATACCACAGAGAGATCTCCAGAAATGCATCAAGCCCCAGTATGAACAAAGGATCAGAAAGAGATGCCCTGTCTTTCAGATATTCAAGGGTCTCCACGGTATAAGACTTTCCAGGTCTGCGACACTCCACATCGGAGACCTCAAAGTATGGATTCCCTGACGTAGCAATTCTTACCATTTCTAACCTGTGTTTGGCATCTATGAGGCCTCTTTTTTTTAGGGGCGGCACAGAGGATGGAATAAAAACAACCTTATTCAGTTGAAGCTCTTCCCTCACCTCTTCTGCTACTCTGAGGTGGCCATAATGAATGGGATTGAAGGTACCACCAAAGAGTGCCGTCTTTCCTTCAAATTGAATAGATGTATATTCAGAGCTGTTTGTACTCGTTCCCTCACTCCTGAAAATCAAGTTTGGTATTTCCTTTATCTGTTTATTTTACCCCATTGAACCATTAAAATCAAGGAAACCTTCTGTATTCGTATTGAATTCCAGTAATATACATGCAATTTTCTTAAGTATTTTAGACATACTAAATTTGGTATCTAACAACGATCAATGAAAAAAGGATATTCTCGTAAAAACAGACTGTTTTAAGTTAAAATATTTTTGCTTCAAATTGAAAAGGAGGCATTATGTTTGACGAATTTATCCTTAACAAGGCAATAAAGCGTGCACTGCAGCGAGGCGGAGAGTATGCAGATGTGTTTGTTGAGTCGAGACGAGGGCTTTCCATTCAGCTTGAGGATGGCAAAATCGAGAAACTCTCACAGGGGATTGATGCAGGAGTTGGTATCCGTGTAATTCACAATGGACGCACCGCCTACGGATATACAAACGAATTAACCAAAGACAGCATCTATACGCTGGCAGAACAGGTTAGTAAGGCTGCAAAGGGAGAGATAAAAGACAAAGAGCTTGACCTCAGAAAAATAAGGCCTGAGGTGGAGTTTGCTGTTAAGATACCGCCTGATGAAGTGCCCACAGAAAAAAAGGTCCGGATAACTAAAAGGGCTGACGAGCTTGCGAGAAAATACAGTGATAAGATAAAGCAGGTAATGGTTGTTTACAGAGACACAATCCAGTCAGTGAGGATTGCAAACTCCTTTGGTGTTCTGGCTGATGATACAAGGATATATACGCTGGCCCTGGTTCAGGTTGTGGCAGTTGAAAACGGAGTAATCCAGACAGGATACGAACCAATCGGAGGGCTTATTGGGTTTGAACTCTTTGATGAGACCCCGGTAGAGACAATTGCTGAAACCGCAGCGAAAAGGGCTGTTATGATGCTTGCCGCAAGGAAGGCCCCAGGGGGAAGAATGCCTGTGGTCATATCCTCTGAGGCTGGTGGCACAATGATCCACGAGGCAATAGGCCATGGACTTGAAGCAGACCTGGCAGGTCAGGGGCTTTCCGTGTATTCGGGAAAGATTGGAGAAAAAGTGGCGTCGGAGTTAATCACTGTTATAGATGATGCAACAATACCTTACAAGAGAGGCTCCTTCCAATTCGATGATGAGGGAACGCCCTCTCAGAAAACCGTACTCGTTGAAGAAGGCATACTCAAGGGGTATATGTATGACGTTCTTCATGCACTCAAGGAGGGAAAGAAATCCACAGGCAACGGCCGACGTCAGTCATACCAACACAAACCTATTCCGAGGATGACAAATACCCTTATTGCACCCGGTAGACACACACCGGAGGAGATCATAAAGAGTGTAGATAAAGGTCTCTTCGTAAAAAAGATGGGTGGTGGTCAGGTCAATACAATTAACGGTGATTTTGTCTTTGAGGTCCAGGAAGGCTATACAATAACGAATGGCAAGATTGACGAGCCTGTCAGGGGCGCCACCCTTACCGGTAACGGCCCCTCCGTGCTTCAGTCAATAGATATGGTAGGGTCCGATCTCGGCTTCTCAATAGGCACCTGTGGAAAGGACGGACAGGGAGTACCTGTTTCTGATGCTATGCCAACAGTCAGAATACCCGAAATTGTTGTGGGTGGTGAATCAGGATAGTACTGTGTAGAAAAAAACACATCTTTGTTGTCTTACTGCACGACTGAAGACAAAGAAGGTTCATTTTTCAAGGTTCCAATAGTGGCATAGTTTTTGCTTGATTATTATTCTTGGTTGATATGAGATTACAGAGGACCATAAAAGAGACAGTCAAGTTCAGCGGAATCGGGCTTCATACCGGAAGACCGGCAACTGTAACTTTAAAGCCCGCACCCAGGGATACAGGTGTGGTCTTTATTCGGACAGACAGAAAGACCATTATAAAGGCACATCTGGGTGCAGTGGTGGATACCGCCTTTGCCACAACCCTGGGTTATAATGGAACAAGGATAAAAACAGTTGAACATCTTCTTTCAGCTATTGCAGGTCTTGGTATTGATAACCTGATTATCGAGGTAAATGGTCCTGAAATCCCCATTTTAGATGGAAGCGCCACTGAACTGGTGAGCATACTTTTAAAGGCAGGAATAGCAAAACAGGGTAAAAAGCGGCCTTACATACAGATTACCAGACCTATTGTACTTGAGGATGGCCAGGCCACTGTAATGGCTTTACCCTATGAGGGCAGAAGGATTTCTTACAGCCTTTATTTCAAACACAGCCAGTTTGGTGCTCAGAGCCTTACGATAGATCTTAACGAGGAGACTTTTATTACTGAAATTGCACCAGCTCGGACTTTCGGTTTTCTCAAGCATGTAGAGATGCTGAGGGCTAACGGTCTGGCAAAAGGTGGCTCCCTTGACAATGCCATAGTAATAGATGACAACGGAGTTGTAAACAAAAGCGGTCTGAGATTCAATGACGAGTTTGTAAGACATAAGATACTTGACCTTGTAGGTGACCTTTTTCTCTTTGGGTATCCTATTTACGGCCACATTGTGGCAGAGAAGGCTGGACACTCCTCACATATAAGATTTCTAAGAAAGCTTCTTATGGCCACAGATTCCTGGCAGCTCATGTCTGAACAACACGAGCCCCAGGAACATATCTTCGCCTATGTCTAAAATTTAAAAGAGAATTCGCACTCTGAAAAAAGTACGCTGGAGGGGCAGAGCCCTCCAGCGATAGGTGCTATTTTTTGGAGGTCTTCTTTTTGGCAGTAGTCTTCTTGGCTGCTGCCTTTTTTGTTGTGGTCTTCTTTGCAGCGGTTTTCTTAGAAGTAGCCTTCTTAGCAGCTGTCTTCTTGGCTGTAGTTGCTTTCTTGGTGGTTGTCTTCTTGGCAGTTGTTTTCTTCGCGGCGGTCTTCTTGGTACCACAAGCCTTCTTTGCCGTGGATTTCTTAGCTGTAGACTTTTTAGCTGTTGACTTGGTGGTAGAAGCTTTCTTTGTTGCCATTATTGCTCACCCCCTTTCTTCCCCTTATCAGGGTTTGTTTAAGGTCTTCCCAAGAGCACAATCTTTTTACCCTTCAAAATACTGTTTAATTCCTCGGACATCTCTTTTTTCATTTTGTTATAATCAGCCTCAGCATACTGTCTGAGATTTATTTTTACTCCAAACTCCTTCTCTACATTTGATAATGAATCCTTTAAAGAAGCAACTCCGCCTATAACAAATAAATCAATCATATCTGACCTCTGCCCTTCTGCATATGGGCCATAAATAAATGCGGATTTTACTCCTGCTGCCCTGAGGACTGCCTTTAATGCTCCAGGAAGACCGAGGGATTTTGCTATCAGGTTTCTCAACTCGGAATAAAGGGGTGAGTCTTTGTTCGCCTTAAAGTACCGGAGATTAGCAACTCGTTCACTTACAACAATACCCATCTTTTCAAGATTATCCAGCTCTCTCTTCACTCCGGAAGGGTTTTTTCTGAGGATGCTTGCTATCTCCCTCACATAAAACTTCTCGTCAGGACTGTTAAGTAACAGTGCTAGCACATCAGCCCTTACTGTTGATGAAAATAGCATTTTAAGCATGGATAAATTATACACAATAGTTCCATATTTGTCAACAATTATTTTATTTTTATAAACATATAGGTAAAATAGTAT
>JALUAR010000027.1 GCA_027050975.1 Thermodesulfovibrio sp. | reverse complement strand
CACTTAAAGAGTGAATATCTCCAACAGGGGCCTGAGATAGCCTCAGAGTAAATAATGATACCTTATAAATATGGAGGGAGCTGAAAAAACATTTCCTGAACAGTCTGTGCCAGCAGTTTGGCCTATCAAAGATATCTTTGTAGGGCTAAGTATTCCTGCTGCGTATAACCTCCTTGTTTACATGCTATCTGATATCAAGATACTTATGTACAGGCCATGGCTTAGCAGACCCTTTTTCTATTTTTTGTACATAATGTATCATGTCACTTTATTGCTATATGCACTTTTTATATGCAAAAAGCGCAATTTCTGGCCATTAATTAAACCTGCTCCACCACGAAGTCTCTTAAAACTTTTCTTCAAGTCCGTTGGCATCGTATTTCTGTTAAATTTCTTTACCGGATTACTTGTCTTGATTATTGAATCGCTTTTCGGAATTGAAAGCACTGTACCCAAGGGATGGCAAGCTGCAATATATGCTCCGAATAGTTTCATTCTGCTGACCACTCTGGTATTGGCATTCACATTAGGACCTGTGGTTGAGGAAATATTCTTCCGAGGCTTTCTCTATAATGCCCTGAAAACTCGCGTCTCTTATAAACTTGCTGCAGTTTTCCAGGCCACTGTCTTTTCTGCGTTACATTTTTATGATCTGGTAAACACCTTAATCATCTTATTATGGGGGATATTTTTTCTTGTTATTTATGAAAAAAGCAAGAATCTTCTTGCACCGATATTCGTTCATGGAATCAAAAACGCATTTTGGGCTGTGCCTTTAATAATTCTTACCCTGCAGAACTTTCATTCTCCCGCTTATACCTGGTCTGAAGCACTAAAAAGACCAGAGTGGTTTAACACACAACCTGCACCCATCATTGAAAACAAGGAACGTGGATATAAGCAATTAGAATATGCAATCAACCAATGGGGAAGCAAGGGGGCAAGAAAATGGAAGATGGCGATAAACGCCCTGAATGCAGTATGTGAATGGTTTCCAGAAGACGAAAAGGCATGCTCCAATGCAAAACTCCAGATAGCAGAGATCTATTATTACTATCTTCAAGACTTCAGAAGGGCTGTTATCGAGGCTGATAATCTCTTATCAAATTGTCCAGAAGAGAAAAGACTGTGTGCAAAGGCCATGGCCTATAAGGGCTGGGCCTACTACATGTTAAAGGATTTTGATAACAGCAGGAGGGAATTTAAAAGAATCGTCAAAGAATTTAAAGAATTCAAAGAATCATATGATTCTGCTCAGAGAGGTCTTGAATGGTTAGCGGTTGTTGATAATGATGAATGATAAACATCAGGGATTCCATCAGTACTGCAGCCGCTATTCACCTCCGCTCCCACCAGAGCACTGCAATGTCTGTGCTGTCAGGCTGAATCAGTCTGCCCCCTTCCTCTGCAACCTGCACCTCAGTGTTCAGCAGTTCAGACAAGGCAAGCACCTCCTTCATATCTTCAAAGACAAAACTGCTATTAACTCTGTAGTTCTTTATGTATAAAAACTCGTATTCACTCTGAAGTGCATTTATCTCCTTGAAGTCAATAAATATGGACTGATTGATTTCTGTCACGAGACAGACGTATTCCGAAGCATGGGCAAATACCTTTTCCATTCCTTTTTTAATACCTCCCCTGGTTAAATGGAGGCTGTTACAGGCAATGATAAGGTTATAAGGAAGGGTGGCTGAAGTTTCGTATTCCTCCCAGGTTTCATCTATGATCCTTATATTCTTAACAGCAAGAGACCGGAGTTTTTCATTAAAAATCTTTCTCATTCCTTCAGAGGGCTCCAAGGCATCAACACTGCAGCCTAAGGATGCCATTGGAATGGAAAGCACACCTGTTGCAGCACCAATGTCAAGCACCCTCCATCCAGGCTCTACCATCTGTGAGATCTCACGGATGATAGACTGGTGGTAATTACCCCTTGTCAGCCACTTTTCATACCATGGAGCGAACTCATCCCAGAATGAAATGTCTCTTATAAGAGTGGTTATGTTCATGGTATTTTAGGATAACAGATTTTATTGGCAGATTTGTGAGTCCCTTTCTGAAGCATATTGACATACTTTGAAGGGAATAAAGGCTTTCGGTCATAATAAATATATGGGCTGGAAGGATAGAAAGAAAAAGGAATACGAATGTGTGGCATGTGGAAAGAGGGTGAGGTTTGCCTGGACCTGCTCCTGCGGATTTGTGATGTGCCAGGAGTGTATGGAGGAAAACCTCTGGGGCATGACATGCAATAACATCACATGGTACTGCCCTGACTGTGGCAGAGAGAACAGTTTTGGAAACCAGTGAAGCCCCGACCTCTGGTCGGGGCTTCACTGAGATTTGAGGGACAAAGTCCCTCAAATCTCCGTATTAAAGAACAATCTTTCCTTATTGGGGTTCTAAAGGGGCGGAGCCCCTTTAAGTTTTTCTTAAAACTATAGCCTCTTAAGGGGCTTATTCACTTCATGAGGTGCTTTTATCTGGTAAATGCGGAGTTTTCTGCTTCTTGGAAACTCTATCTTAAAGAGGGATTTCAGAAGCTTTGGTAATTCTTCCTGAGAGGAGACAAACTCCTCCTCTCTGTAGCCATGCTCCCGGACATGTATTGAGCTGTCCTCCCTCTTAAGCAGGGTGATTCCACGGTTTCTCTTGTAAGAGAGAATCTCTATCCCCATGCCTGGAGAGAGTTTCTTCATCTGTTGCATAACCCTTCTCAAGGCTGAGTCTATGTTTATCAGGGCCATGGTAAAGATTATACCCGAATCCAGCGATAAGATTCATAGAAGATTGTCGGTTTTTCGTTACCGCTGGATCTGGGTTAATTTATTTTGAATAAATGAAGCGCTAAAACTTTCTATTGACTCATATACAAAAAAACGATATTATTAGTCAGAATTATAGTCAACCATAAAGGAGGTCAGATATGAAGACATTACCTCTTTCAGGGTAAAGATGAAACTCAGTTCTCTTGTAGATGAGGTCAGATCAACGGATGAAGAGATTGTTATCACTAAAAACGGCCGGCCTGCTGCCGTAATTGTAAGTCATGACGAGTTTGAGGGCTGGAAAGAGACCATGGCCATTCGCTCTGATACTGACTTAATGAGAGAGATTAAGCAGGGAATCAAAGATTTAAAGGCCAAAAAAGCTAAGCTGTATTCCCTGGAAGAGTTATTTAAATAGGCTGCCGGGATGAAACCAACTGTCTATAAACTCAAAGTACCCGATGAGATAGTGGAATTGCTCCGAAATATGCATCCTTATATTAAAAGAAAGGTTAAAAAGGCTTTACAGACGATAATAACCGAGCTGTTTTCCGGAAAGGCACTAAAAGACGAACTTGAAGGGCTGAGAAGTTACAGAGTTAGCTCATTGAGAATAATTTACAGAATCTCTAAAGGCAAGGTAATAGATATTATTGCAACAGGTCCCAGAAAGAATATCTACAAAGAGACCTACAGGATAATATAAGCAAAGATAAAGGACATTCACAACTGCCTTAATGAGCAGAATAATATCAGCAAGTAGAAGGACGGATATTCCTGCATTCTACTCCGAGTGGTTTATCAACAGACTGAGGAGTGGCTACCTGTATGTAAAACATCCCTACTCGGGCAGGTGGATTTATGTCTCTCTTAAGCCAGAGGATGTTGGTGCAATTGTCTTCTGGTCCAAAAACTTCTCGCCACTGCTGAGCCGTCTTGAGCATGTGGAAAGAGTTACTAAGAATCTCTTTTTCCACTTTACCATTACTGGAAACAGGGCACTTGAGACTGCTACTCCTGAAGCTGATGGTGCCATCAAGGATTTCATTTATCTTTCAAAGAGATACTCTCCCCAGCATATAATCTGGAGGTTTGATCCAATCTGTATCACGGATAAGATGGATTTCTCAGTGTATGAAGATCTTTTTGTCAGCACTGCAGAGAAGCTTAAGGGTTATGTAAGGTTCTGTTATATTAGCTTTATGAATCCCTATAAGAAGGTGATAAAGAACTTTCAGAGGTATACAGACCATGAGCCATCAGAGCTATCAGAAGACGAAAAGAGGCATTATGCTCACAGACTTTCAGACATTGCCAGCAGGTATGGAATAAGAATACATGCATGCTGTAATGACTATCTGCTTTCAGATCGTGTACATAAGGCAAGCTGCATTAATGGTGCTTATCTTTCGTTTCTTTTTATGACTGCCCTTGATACTTCAGAAACACCAACCCGCAAGGAGTGTGCCTGCACAAAGAGCTTAGATATTGGTGCCTATGATACCTGTGCCCACGGCTGTATCTACTGCTATGCAAATACGGATAAAGAGAAAGCGGTGGAGGCTGTAAAGCGGCATAATCCGGAATGGAACTCACTTGTTGAGGATGTTACAGAGGATAAGACAGATTGCCTACTTTTCATATAGTAACAAAAAACCGACAATCTCCGGAAAAAATGGTATGGTCCAGTCTAAATGGATTTAACTTCTCTCATAGTAAAAGCTCTATCAGCGCCCTGCCCTGCCTCTACCTCTAACCCATCCTTTTCCAGTGGCCATACCTTTACCTGCAATCGTACCCTTTCCTATGACAATTCCCTTTCCGTGGACAGTACCGGAGCCCTTTTTGTAATGAATCTTTCCGTTTTTGTCCTTCCAGAGCACCACTCCGGTACCGGTAGCAGAACCCTTACCCATAGCAACACCCTTACCATGGGCTATACCTTTGCCCCTGGCCCAACCCTTTCCATGAGCCGAGCCTGCATGAGCTACCGACGCACCTCCGATTAACATTGCCATAGTAATAACTGCCACGAAAATCCTTTTCATATTACACCTCCTTGAATCGGTTTTGATAATATAGAGTCCTTAGAAAGAAAAAGGTTTACCTTTTTCAAAAGAGTAAACCTTTTCGTAACAGCAGGCTCTATATATAATAAAATCGGATTAAGCCATGGATATACTGAGCAGACTGAAAGATGGTGACTCTCTTGCATTTGAGCAGGTAATGAATGAATACAAAAGAATGGTGTTCCACATGGCATATGAGATGACCGGTGATTTCCATGATGCCGAGGATATTGCACAGGAGGTGTTCGTAAGGGTATTTACAGGAATCAGTGGCTTCAGGGAGGAAGCCTCCTTGAAAACATGGATAATGAAAATTACCATTAATCTCTGCAGGAGACACCATCGCCGGAAAAAACTACTGAGCATCTTCGGGTTTTCATCTACTGAAAGAAACGACTCAAGACAGGAAAGCAATATAAAAGATATTCCAATAGAATATGATCCCTACAATGAAATACAGAGGAAAGAGAGAATGAGGAGACTGAGAGAGGCAATACAAAGACTTCCCCTGAGACAAAGAGAGGTCTTTGTAATGAAGCATCTTAAAGGAATGAAAATAAGGGAGATAGCACAGGTGCTCGGATGCGCGGACGGAACTGTAAAAGCCAACCTCTTTAAGGCAATCGATAACCTGAGAAATTTTTGCAAGGAGAAGGAAATATGAACTGTGAGGATATACAAAAGAGACTAATCGAATATTACTATAATGAGATCGGTCCCAAAGAGGCTGAATCAATCCAAAGGCATCTTGACTCTTGCACACGCTGTAGCAGAGCGTACTATAAGTTCAGAAAAGAACTTGACAGGCTGAAAGTGGAAGAGCCCTCCATACCACAGGAGTTCTGGAAAGAGTTTAACAGGAAGGTAAAAGACCGTATAACTGAAAGAGAGGCAAAACGTTTTTACCTTTCAAGACCTGTAGCAGCCTTTGTTTCCGCCCTGGTACTGATCATTATACTGATGCTCGGATACCGGTACTACAACACAAAACAGACTGAACGGTTTATTACAGAAAACTATGAACTTCTTAAAAATCTTGAATTATATGAGAATCTTGACCTCATAGAACATCTTGAGGAGATTGAACTGCTGGAAGAGGTGTAATGTTCAGAGATCAAAGTTCAATGTTTAGTGATTCGGGATTGAGTTTTGTTACTGATGTTATGGATGAGACCGAAAAGAAGAAGATTTTTACGGAACATGGTGTGGTTTTTGATTTGAAAGATGAATAAAGAACCATTTGCAAAAAGGTGGTGAGAGTATGATTAAAAGGTTAATTTTCATAGCATTAGCCATTTCTTTAATGGTAATCCCCATAAAAACCTATGCCCAGCCCACCGGAATCCCTGGCGAAATGGAGCAATGGGAGAAGCTTTCGCCAGCCCAGAAGAAGGCTATTATAAAGATGTATCGAAAATGGAAGTCCCTCCCGAAGGAGAGGAGAAGACAGATAATTGAAAACTACAGAAGATTCAGGGCTTTGCCACCGGAGAAGAGAGCACAACTGTGGAGGCTGTACAAAAGGTTTAAAAGCCTTCCCCCTGCAAAGAGACAGGCCCTTATCAGAAAATTCAACAGATGGAAGAAGCTTCCGGCTGACAAGAGGGAACGTCTCCGCAGACTCTATAAAGAATGGAAGAGACTCACTCCCGAAGAAAGAAGGCTTTTGAGGGAAAAACTATTTAGGTAACCAACCATTACCTAATTTAAAAATCTTAATTAAATCCTGTATCTGTATCACTTTAAAGA
>JALUAR010000026.1:513-6623 GCA_027050975.1 Thermodesulfovibrio sp. | reverse complement strand
ATACATATCTGCCATTTTTTGGAATGGAACCCCGAGGAGGGTTGTTGATTTAGGAAGAGATGGAAAAATTGAGATTTATACATCAGAGGAGATAGAAGAAGAGATAGCCAGGGTACTTCTGAAAAAGTTTAAACTGAATCCTCATGAAGTAGAAGAGATACTCCTTGATTTTTCCACATTTACCATACCTGTTATTCCAGTGCAGCGGTTTAAAATAATTGAAGATGACCCTGATGATGATAAATTTATTGATTGTGCAGTAGCATGTAATGCAGATTATATTGTTTCAGGTGATAAACATCTTATACACTTAAAAGAGTTTAAAGGCGTAAAGATAGTGAATTCCCTGGAGTTTTTATCAATTCTGAAATGAATAATAAAGCAGCAAAAAAAAACATTCACTTCGTAAGTGAATGTTTTTCGTGGCTTGTAGCCCAACCCAATCAACCAAACCTGATAAACTGAATTAACCTAATAAACGCTATTAACCCAACAAACTCAATGAACGCTATAAACTCAATAAACCCGATAAACTCAACAACCACAATACAATGAAGAATTTTTTTCTTACTATACTACATCCCCGTTTCCCTTCGGATAGCTTACAACCTGAAAAATACAATTTGCCGGAAATCAAAGAAAAGGCCCTTAAACATCACCTCTTTCCCCTCCTCTATACCCAATTAAAAAAACTTCTCAACACCATACCAGATCCTCACCTGAGGAGTTTTCTTGATTCCTTAAAGCCTTTATTTCTTAAGGGGGTTATTCATTCGGCACGGCAGGAGGCCATTGAAAAGGAGATAACAGGTTTGTTAAGAAAAGAGCGGATTCAATCGGTTGTTATTAAAGGAAACGATATTGCTAAGGAGATTTATGGAGACCCTAACTGTAGAAGTTCGGCTGATATTGATCTGTTGATCAGGCAGAAGGACGCCTTCAGGGTTGAATCCGTACTCCTGGCAGCAGGATATATTGGTGATGTCAAAATACCTTTAAAGTATTGCCTCTATCGTATTCATCATGCAACTTACTACCATCCTGAACAGCATGTTCCTGTAGAGATACACTGGAATTTCGGAGTTCCCTACTTTTTCCGTTTAACCTCGGAGGAGATATGGAATCATGTTGTAATCGATGATTCTGGCCGGTACAGGCTTACTCCTGAGATGTTGTTAATCATGCTCCTTATTCATCACCATACCCACTCTTTCAGGGAGTTAAAAATCCTTGTGGATATTCTCTGGGCTCTTTACAGATATGAAAAGGAGATTAACTGGAAAGATTTTGGAAAAAGACTTGACAGCACGGGACTGGCAAAGACGACCCTTCTTACTCTTAAACAGATTATGGATTTTTGGCCTGAGGTAAATGCCTTTGAACCCGTGGATATTCTTTTAAGCAGCCTGGAGAAAAGAACAAAGGTGCCGGGTTTTCTGATCTCATATTTCAGGATGGAACTTGACAGAGATTATAACAGAAGCATCTACAAAGACAAGCTCTTTGCCCGCCTTGCACTGGACAGGTGGTCACAGATTATATTCTCCTATTTTAGAACCCTCTTCCCTCCAGCGGAGGCAATCAGACAACTCTACGGTGACAAAGGCGTTTTGTTCCTTCCGATTAACTATCTGCGTTTCATAACCTGGAGGGTAAGAGACTGGATTAGATAACCTTCCCCTACCCTTTCAATCCGCCATCCTCCGACAACCCCTCGCCCATAGCCCTTCGCCTATTGCCTATAGCCTATCGACTAACCCAACAAACCCAATTAACTCAATTAACGCATTAACACGATTAACTCATATTCCACTTGCAAAAATATTTAATGATAATGTAAAATGTCAGAAATTTTTCCTGTTTCTGAAATTTTCACCAAATCTTTGCTGTATTATTTGCCAAAATAAGCTTTAGACTTGCTGTTTTAGGGGGACATCAATTTTATGAACAATCTTCGAGGGGATAGGAGAGGAGGATGGGGGTTCATGCCTTAATCACCACGGCAGGAGTGTCTTTTTTAATCACACTTTTGCTTCTGCCTCGTCTGGCAGATATTGCTTCAAGAATTGGTTTGATTGACCAGCCGACAAGGCGCAAGATTCATCGCTCGCCAAAACCGCTTGTGGGTGGAATAGGGATAATAGCTGGTTTTACCATTGCCTCGCTCATCTTCATTCCGCTTACATCGTTCAGAGGGTTCTATACCGGGCTAATCATTCTGATGATTTCAGGCTTTCTTGATGATTACAAAGAGCTCACACCCAGGCTGAAGTTCATCTTTCAGATTGCTGCAGCTATGTTGATGACATATCTTAGCAACAATGTTCTGTACACATTCGGAGATCTTTTCTCAATCGGAGAGATTGAGTTCAGCATTGTTGCTCTGCCTGTAACGGTATTTTGCACCGTTGGCATTATAAATGCGATTAACATGATTGATGGTCTTGATGGTCTGGCAGGTGGACTTTCTTTTGTTTCCCTGGTAGCGTTCTCCATGCTTGCATATCTAAACGGTCAGAATGAGCTGATGATTATATCCATGGCATTGGCTGCTGCAGTTCTGGCCTTTTTGAGATACAACTGTCCGCCAGCATCCCTGTTTATGGGGGATGCCGGTAGTCTGAGCCTGGGATTTGCCCTTGTGTACATATCCATAGCACTGACTCAATGGAAAGGCTCAAGGGTTGCGCCGGTGATACCGCTGCTGGTGTTAGCCGTACCTATAGTGGATACAGTGACAATTATGATAAGACGAATCCTTAGAGGCAGAAGCCCCTTTGAGGCAGACAGGTATCATACCCACCATATCCTTTTACGGCTTGGCCTGGGTAAGGAGACAGCTGCGAAGGTGCTTATAGGGATATCGATTATCATGTCTTCCATAGCTATTTTCGGTGTTATAAAAGGGGTGCCAGAGCACTGGCTCTTTGTTGTTTTTGTCTTTTATTTCCTCCTCTGTTTCACCCTGTCATTCTATATAAAAGAGTCCCTCATGCTAAGGGCTCGTTTTCGTCGCAAAAGGGCCTGCGCTGGCTATTGGCTTAATAACATACTCATGGTCCTTGTAAGGATTTTGATCAGACTGAAAATACTCCGGAGGCAGGAAAGATATATTGTCAGCTTAAGGTTGACCTGTATGGATCAAAACAACAGGAGCTTCAAAGGTAGAATCCTCAATATCAGCAAGGGAGGGCTATGTGCTGAGATGAACGAATTAATCCTGCACAAGGATTCATTAAGGATTAATATAAAGCTGCCAAGGCTGGATGAAGATAAGCCACTTAATGCCTCTGCAGAGATTGTATGGCTTAGCAAAGCGGACAGCGGCTATAAATACGGCCTCAGATTTTTGAATCTATCTAAAGGACAGCAGGCGGTTTTGTATAATTTCCTTGAGTCATTAAAGGAGAGGGAAGAGATTTACGGTATACCTGTGCCACAAAGATAGATTTACAGTGCCTTAAAGTCTTTAAACCTTATACAGCTTTACCTGATGAATGCCCTTGCCCCTGTCAAGGGCATTTTTGTTATATCTTTCATCCTCTTCCATGACATAAATACGTGTAATTCCTGTTCAGAAATTGCATCATCCTTTTTGCCTGGAATTTCAAAGAGATTAACGCTGTTATGATATAATATATAACTCAATCTTCATATCAAGCACCCCGACCAAAGATCGGTGCTTGTCAATGCAAGGATGATTTGATATTTACATTTTTTGCCTTCATCCCCGGCTATCAGGGGTCCCAAAAAAGTCTGTGACTTTTTGGGGTTCCGTTGTCAGGGCTTTTGGCAAGGGGCATTGTAAAACAAAATATGGAAATGGACAAAGAAGAACTCAAACGGAAAATATACTCGAAAATCGATGAGATACCCACCTTACCAACGGTATTGTTAAAACTACTTGCTTCTCTTGAGGACAGAAGGAGCAATGCTGCTGATATTGCTGAGCTTATATCGAAGGACCCTGCCCTAACCTCCAAGATACTGAAGGTTGCCAACTCGGCATATTATGGCTTTCCCGGAGAGATAACCAGCCTTGAAAGGGCGGTGGCCCTTTTAGGATTCAATATGGTGAGGTCATTGGCACTGTCTATGACCGTTATTAACACCATCTCCTCAGGGAAAAGGTATAAGTGCTTCTCCGAAGAGGATCTCTGGGTACATAGCATCACAGTGGCCACTGTGATGCAGGAGATTGTTGACAGGATGGATTTTGCTCCAGAGGATAGCGAGCATATCTTTATAATAGGCCTGCTTCATGACATCGGAAAGATAGTCTTTGACCAGTTCTTTAGTGATCTCTTCGAGAAGGTTATCGAGGAATGTAGCGCAAACGGTTTTAAGCTCTATATGGCTGAGCAGAGGGTGTTCGGTATGGATCACGGAGAGGTAGGCGGAATAATCCTGAAAAGATGGAAGTTTCCCAGGGTTATTTACATACCTATTGCCATCCATCACAAAAGTGACATACCCCGGGAGGCTGATCAGGTGACAGCCTCTCTTTTGAAGCTTGCGGATTCCCTTGTCTTAAACACCGTTTCCAGCTCTGATGAGAACTGGCAAGAACAACATCAAGGCGAACTCCAACTGCTGGGCATTGGGTCTGAAGTTATCAAAGATGTGTCTGAACACATAGCAGACTCTCAGGAGAGAATCAAGGCATTCTTTAGTGCCGTCAATTAGACTTCTTCCCGAACCTCTGACATGGGTGTGAGCCAGACAACATCATAGGGAAGAAGTTTCAGGTGCAAGACGCCTTCCTCATCGGTCATCCATTCCATTGCACTTACAATATCATACCAGTAATTGTCCTGGAGTCCGAGTTCTGAAAGTGGGATATCAACCTCACAAACCCTGCCTGTAACATTCGTTAGAGCAAGGATGTGCTGGTCTCCCTCAGGTGATATCCTGTACAGGGCAAGTATTTGAGGTGAAAGCATCAATACCCTTTGTTGAGCATTTGGATGGAAGGCCCTCTGCTTGGTTCTGATGGTAATTAGACGTCCCAACTCCCTGTTGATTCGGGATATTTTTGAAAAGGGATCTCTTAAGGCATCGTAGATCGCCTTTTCGTCAATCACTGTTCTGTTAATCTCTCTTTTTGAGTTTGTTGCCAGAACTGCGTTAATATCATTCTGTGTGCCTATGAGGCTATGCAGATATATGCCTGGAACTCCCTGCAGCACAAGCCCTATCACCCTTGATGCAACAAATCTCTTTACCTGAAAGGCTATATCCTCATCCGCATCCTCTCTGTTAAGAGCACTGAACCATGTAACGTTCAGTTCATAGGGCTCATCATCTCCTTTTTCACCTTTTCTGTAAGAAATTAAGGCACCATGTTCTTTTGCACGCCTTATTATGAAATCGATATCGCTTTTTGGCAGTATATCCTTTACCCCCATAAGCCCTATACCATCATGTGAGTCAAGAAAATTAAAAAAGGCTGTTGTGTTTGAGGGTTTCTTTAATCCGGCAATCCACTTGGAGAGTTTTGTTGTATCCTCTGCATAAAAGGTATATAGAATCATCGGAGGCAGTGCGAAATTGTAGACCATCTGTGCCTCATCCGAGCCATCCCCGAAATAGGCTATATTCTCATGATGAGGAACATTAGTCTCTGTTATCAGGGCAACATAGGGAGCAACCACATCCAGGACATCCCGAAAAAGCTTGACAATCTCATGGGTCTGCTCCAGATTGGCACATCTTGTGCCAGGCTCATGCCATAGGTAGGTAACAGCATCCAGACGAATGATATCCGCACCTCTGCGAACATACATAAGCAGAACCTCGATTATACGCATCAGAACCTCTGGGTTTTTGTAGTTGAGATCAATCTGGTCCGGAGAAAAGGTGGTCCACACGTATTTCGGGCCATTTATGGTATCCACCCTTGTAAGTATCTCCGAGGTTCTTGGCCTGAATATTAATGCTCGTTCTTCCGGAGTGAGTTCGTCCGGTGAATTGTAGGCTATGAAGAAGTTGCTGTAGTATGGATTTCCGTTGAGGAATTCCTGAAACCAGAGGCTCTGGGAGGAGACATGATTGAACACCCCGTCGAACATCAGCTTGTATTTCGGCTTCAGGTCTTCAATATCTTCCCA
>JALUAR010000026.1:0-503 GCA_027050975.1 Thermodesulfovibrio sp. | reverse complement strand
GTACCAAGATGGGGATCAACCGTTTCAAAGTCTATTACAGCAAACCCCCGGTCAGATGATGACGGAAAAAAGGGCAGTATATGAAGGGTGTTTATGTTTCCCTCCAAATAAGTGTCACAGAACCTGGCAAGGGTCTTAAGGGGCGAAGGGTCCTCACCTTTTATCAGATCTCCGTATGTGATGAGAATAATGTCCTTTTCAGTAAACCGCTCATCCGGATTGAAATGCCTTTCCTTCTCTATCATCTCCTTGGGTTTGTGGGCATAATAAACCCTCATTATCCTGACCAGCTCTGGCATATATGCCTTTGCAGTGGCCTCTCCGTAGAGGAATCTGAGCCTGTTTAAAATCCGTTCGTATTTTTCAGGAGGAATCTCCAGAACATGGTCTTTATAACAGGGTCTTCGATTGTGAATGACGGAACTGTCCTTTGTACACTTTTGCACTGCATATCCCTCTTTCGTGTCCTGGGAAGGCATTGTCAACTTGCACCTCCTTAAGAT
>JALUAR010000025.1:7475-26079 GCA_027050975.1 Thermodesulfovibrio sp. | reverse complement strand
TTCTTCATTACACATGCAAACGTCTCGGCCTTCCCCTGATATACTACAAGGATATTGTCACTCCTCTGATGAAGGAGTCCGAGATTCAACAGAGAGAGGATGCCGAGGCAGTAAGATTTCTCAAGGTCTCTCTCAGGCCATTATGCATAGACGGACCAAACTGCGTAATCGGATTTTTACCTGATGGTACCTGCTTTATGCTTCAGGACAGCAAAAAGCTGAGACCTGGAGTTGTAGGCGGTGTAAAGGGCAAGTATGCCCTTATGTCCGAGGAGTGTGGCCTTGACAGTGCAATCCCTGACAGAGACCGATCTCTCGATATATTCCCCATGAAGTATGATATGGTGATTGTTTCACCAGATGCCCAGGAGGTTAAGGTATGGAACCAGCTACAAGGTTGGACCACAACCATCAACTGACAATAAAGGATTTTCCCTATATAGTCAAGTGGCGTGACGACCGATGCAAGCGCTGCGGCCGCTGCACAGCGGTCTGTCCCATGCTTGCTATTGAGCCTTCCATCGTAGTTCAAAGAGTTGTACAGTCAGAGGGTGCTACACCTGAACCAAAGATTGTAAGACGGATTGTTACCGTTGTAAAGCAGTCAAACGATATAAGCCGCTACTGTACCGGCTGTGGGACCTGTACCCTGGTATGCCCTAACGATGCCATTGAACCGGAGTACAACCCCCAGCATAAGTTCCTCTTTCACAAAAACAGGGGCGGGTATCCATACAGAAGGGGTGGCAGGAGAAACGATCCAACACCCTCTACCCTTGACAGGCTGAAATTCACTCGTATCTCCATGCTTACTGACCCGGCCCTTGACGCTGGAAGGCATGAGTTTAGGATCAGAACCTATCTCGGAAGAATACTCCCAGCAGAGGAACTTCCATTAAAGATAGTAAACGGCAAACTGGAGGTTGACAAGACCACAGGAAAGTTCATCCCTCCAGTGAGGGAGATTTATCCTGTAATGATTGGTAGCATGTCTATAGGAGCCCTTTCTCCAACTATGTGGGAAGGTCTTGCAATGGGTATCACCTATCTGAACGAAGTGGAGGGGATGCCTGTTGTAATGTGCTCTGGTGAGGGAGGCATGCCCCCGAGGCTTCTGAAGTCGCGGTTTATCAAATATTTCATTCTCCAGATAGCCTCGGGTTATTTTGGTTGGGATGAGATAGTAAGGGCAATTCCTCACATGGTGGAGGACCCCTGTGCAATAGAGATCAAGTACGGTCAGGGTGCAAAACCCGGTGACGGTGGTCTTCTGATGGCTCACAAGGTTCTGAAGTTAATCGCTGAGATCAGAGGAGTTCCGATGGGAGTAGATCTGCCATCACCACCAACACATCAGACCAAGTACTCCATTGAGGAGTCCGTGGCAAAGATGATACAGTCCATGTCAATGGCATGGGGCTTTAGAGTACCTGTATATCCAAAGATTTCCGGCTCGAGAACAGCCAGAGCAGTGCTAAACAACCTTGTCAGGAATCCTTATGCAGCAGCCCTGTCCATTGACGGTGAAGACGGCGGCACTGGTGCAGCATATAATGTCTCAATGGATAAAATGGGACATCCCATAGCTTCGAACATCAGGGAGTGTTATCTGGATCTCGTAAAACAGGGCAAACAGAACGAACTGCCATTGATTGCAGCCGGAGGCGTCGGAAAGACCGGCAACATTGCTGCCAATGCAGCAGCCCTCTTCATGCTTGGCGCCTCGGCCGTATCCATAGGCAAATATATCATGCAGGCTGCAGCCGGTTGTTTTGGTGACGAGTATAACCGCTGCAATGTTTGCAACATCGGTAAATGCCCCAGAGGTATTACCACTCAGGATCCGAAGCTATACAGGCGTTTAGATCCTGATAAGGTTGCTGAAAGAGTTGTTGAGGTCTTTAAGGCCATAGATGTGGAACTGAAAAAGATCTTCGCTCCAATGGGTCGAAGCACGGAACTACCGATCGGCATGTCCGACGGCCTGAGTGCTGATGATCCGGCTGTTGCAGAGCGTCTGCAGATAAGTTACGCCTGCTAAAGGCTGTTATAACTATATACACCAAAAGGGCTGAACGGAGTTAGTAGATGAGCAAAAAGGTGGTTTTGAAAGGAAAACGTGACGGCAAAAGGATTCCCTCCAGGATCTTTGAGGAGGAGATACAGGAGGCTGTCAGGCAGGGAGCCCGAGAACTCCACATTATTGCCGATGGCCAGCACGGTATTGGTGGCCGTATATGGCCCCGCGATGAAAAAATAAAGATCATAGTTGAAGGCCCGGTTGGTCAGAGGCTCGGCAGCATGGGAATGTTTGGCACTGAGATTGTGGTTAAAGGGAGTGCCTCTGATGATGTGGGCTGGCTGAACTGTGGTGCAAAGATAACCGTTCTGGGAGACGTGACCAACGGAGCCCATAACGCAGCTGCCCAGGGCATACTCTATGTCCAGGGAGGAGGAGGGGCCCGTTGCGATACAATGACAAAACACAACCCACGTTTTGATCCACCACAGTCCTGGTACTTCAGAGATGTAGGTGACACCTTTGCAGAATTCAAGGCCGGTGGTGTTGCCGTCGTCTGTGGAGTGAACCCGAGGAATCCCAAGAATATACTTGGTTATCGTCCATGTGTTGGTATGGTGGGCGGAGTTATATATTTCAGAGGAGAGATTGAGGGCTACAGCGAGACAGATGTAAAGCTGCTTGAGCTTACCGATCAGGACTGGGATTGGCTCAGAGAGAACATGAAGCCCTATCTCGAGGCTATCGATCGCATGGAGTACTATGACGAACTTACAAGTGACCGTAAGGCATGGAGGAAGCTCCTTCCTTATACCGCCCAGGAGCGAGCAAAAAGAAAGCCCTTCAAGATGAGCATAACAGAGTTCAGAAGCAGCATCTGGGAACCCGGAGTTGGTCAGGGAGGCATATTCGCAGAGTACATCAGCCATCCCATGACTGTACTGCCTTATATCACCACAGGTGAAGACAGAAGATACAGACCGGTATGGAACAACTATAAGTATGCACCACCATGCGAGTATGCATGTCCGACGGGAATTCCTACATACAGAAGAACACAGCTTATAAGGGCAGGGAAGCTTCGTGAGGCTATAGAGCTTGTCCTTCAGTATAGTCCTCTGCCTGCAACGGTTTGCGGAGAGGTCTGCCCCAACCTTTGTATGGAGGCATGCACACGTACTCAGGTAGACAAACCGGTAAACATAAAGGCCCTTGGAAAGGCAGCTCTTGAAGCCAAGGCGCCCAAGGTTAAGGAGAAGACCGGTAAGAAGGTGGCTGTAATCGGCGGTGGCCCCGGAGGTCTTTCCGCAGCCTGGCAGCTTGCCCTAAAGGGCCATGAGGTTGACCTTTATGAAGCAGAAGACAAGTTAGGTGGAAAGCTGGAGTACTGTATTCCGAAAGAGAGACTGCCTCAGGAGGTTCTTAAGAAGGAGCTGGATAGGTTTAGAGAGATCGGAGTAAATGTACACCTCAAGGTGAGGGTTGATAAGGATAAGTTCAAGGAGATCTATGACACTCATGATATAGTGGTGGTTGCCTGTGGTGCTCATAAGCCGAGAAGGCTGAACATACCAGGGGCTGATGATATGGTGACAGCTTATGACTTCCTGAAAAACATAAACCTTGGAAATAAACCCGACCTGAAGGATAAAAAGGTTGTTATTATCGGTGCTGGAAATGTGGGCATGGATGTGGCTGCCCAGGCATTCCACTGTGGAGCAAAAGAGGTTACAGCAGTGGATATCCAGAAGCCTGCTGCCTTTGGTAAGGAGTTAGAGATAGCCGAGTCACTCGGAACAAAGATCATCTGGCCAAAATTCACTGAAAAATATGACAAGAAAGAGCGCAGGATATACTTCACTGATGGAACCTCTCTTGAGGCAGATCTGGTTGTTGTCTCTATCGGAGATGTTCCTGTAACGGAATTCCTGCCACCAAGTGTACATACAGACAAGAACGGCTGGATAGAGGCTGACGAGGTTGGTCATACTTCTGACCCGAAGGTGTATGCCATTGGTGATGCCACAAGGCTCGGACTGGTAACTCATGCAATCGGTCACGGAAGAAAGGCTGCTGAGGCCATACATGCCCTTCTGTCAGGCAGATCATACTATATGCCTCAGCCCAAGCCCATGGTTCCTTATGAGAAGATAAAGACTGCCTACTATGATGTCTGCAGGGATATGACCTTCACTCCCGAGACAGAGGCAAACCGCTGCATGTCCTGCGCTGTATGCAGAGACTGCCATATGTGTGAGGTCACCTGCTACCAGGGTGCCATAAGCAGGAAGGAGTATGAGGACGGCTCATTTGCATATGTGGTTGATGAAAACCTCTGTATTGGTTGCGGATTCTGTGCAGGAGTATGCCCCTGCGGTGTATGGGAGATGGAGGAGAATATTTAAAGTTTTGTGCTTTGAGTTTTTGAGTTAATTTTAAAGCATATCTGCCAGGTCTCGAACGAGGCGTTCGGATTTTTCCCAACCGAGGCAGGGGTCAGTAATTGACTTTCCGAACACTCCCTCTGAGGGGTCCTGGGCACCATCTTCAAGATAACTCTCTATCATCAGACCCCGCACAAGGTCATTAATGGTTTCTGAGTAGCGCCTGCTCTGCATCACCTCTTTTGCTATCCTCGGCTGTTCCAGGTATTTCTTGTTTGAGTTTGCATGGTTGGTATCCACGATTATCAAGGGATTCTTGAAGTTCTTTTCAAGATATACCTCGGCAAGCCTGCTCAGGTCTTCGTAATGATAATTCGGAATATTCTGGCCGTACTGGTTGATTGCTCCACGCAGTATGCAATGTGCATAGGGATTGCCCGTCGTCCTTACCTCCCAGCCATTGTAACTGAAGACATGGGGAGCCTGAGCAGCCTGAACAGAGTTCAGCATGACATTAAGGTCACCACTTGTGGGGTTCTTCATACCGGCAGGCACATCAAGCCCGCTGATTGTAAGGCGGTGCTGCTGATTCTCCACAGACCTGGCACCGACAGCCACATAGCTGAGTATGTCCTCCAGATAGGGATAGTTACCCGGATAAAGCATTTCGTCAGCCGCTGTGAGGTAGGATTCGCCAAGGGCCCTGATATGCATCTTTCTTATGGCATAAATGCCCTCTACAATATTGGGCTCCTTTAAGGGGTCAGGCTGGTGAGCCATCCCTTTGTAACCTATTCCGGTTGTCCTGGGCTTGTTTGTATAGATTCTGGGTACAAGTATCAGCTTCTCCTGCACCTCTTCCTGAAGACGGGCCAGCCTTGTTACATACTCACAGACAGCATCCTCATCATGGGCGGAGCAGGGGCCAATAATAAGAAGAAATTTGTTGTTTCTTCTTTCAAAGACAGCCTTGATCTCTTCGTCCCTTTTGGCCTTGATCTCCTTCAGCTGTTCAGGCAAAGGGAGAGTCTTTAATACCTCTTCTGCATCCGGTATTCTGCGTATGTACTCAAATGACATGGTATACTATTTTACAATTATTCCCTTTGATTTATCAAAACAAGGATTATACAGCGCAATCTTTGTAAATGCACGAAAGAGCTTATGGGAAGAGATTTTCAGATGCAAGTAAAAATCGAAGCTATCGAATATATGCCTCTGTTACATACCTTCTCATCATGCGATGGGAATTAAAGTAATATGCTATCATTCCGATGGCATTCTTCATCATCTTGGTCCACTGGTGCCGATTTTCATAAAATGTGGGTATAATAACTGTCTCTAACTTGTTGTACAGATCATCCGAGTCTTGTATTGGATCAGAGGGCTCATGAGGTGGTCCGCCAATGGACCATCCTGTGATTCCCTCAATATGTCCCTCAATCCACCACCCATCAAGTACACTGAAGTTCAGCACTCCGTTGTGAGCTGCCTTCATGCCGCTTGTACCTGAGGCTTCATAGGGTCTCTGAGGGGTGTTTAACCATACATCTACACCAGCAATGATCTGCAATGCCAGAGACATATTGTAGTTTTTCAGGTAGGCAATCTTGATCCTTCCCTGCATCATCTCTTTTACCTGAAATATCCTCCTGATAAGCTCCTTACCAGGTGTATCCTTGGGATGAGCCTTTCCTGCATAAATGAGCTGAATCTTCCCCTCCCCGATTCTCAGAAGCCTCTCCACATCAGTAAAAATCAGATCAGCCCTCTTATAAGAGGTGGCCCTTCTTGCAAAGCCTATGGTCAGTGTATCATAGTCCATTCCCACGCCGGTTTCCCGATTTACGTAATCGATAAGTTCCTTTTTAACCTCCATATGTACATCCCAGATCTCTTCGGAAGGAATCTTTCCTATGCGTACAAATATCTCCGGCTCGTTAGCCCAGCCAGGAAGATACCGATCATAAAGTCTCTTGAATCTGTCATGCGTCCATGTATAGGAGTGAACTCCATTGGTGATTGCATGAATCTCGTATCCAGGGAACATATCCTGGGAAACCTCTTGATGACGCTTTGCCACACCATTGATATAATGGCTGAGGTTGAGGCCAAGGAGTGTCATGTTCAGGGTTTCCTGACCTCCGAACTCCTTTATCACATCAAGAGGGATAACCTCGCACATTATCCTTTTTACGAGATCGTAAGAGAATTTATCATGTCCTGCCTCTACTGGCGTATGGGTTGTGAAAACACAGAGCCTCCGCACCCGCTCTGCATCCCAGACAAGCCGTTCATCCCATACCTCTTCAATATCACGTTTGTATCTTCTCAGAAGCTCTAAGGTCAGAAGACTGGAATGCCCCTCATTCATATGGTATTTCTTTATCTCAAACCCAAGCTCATCGAGCATTCTGACGCCGCCGATACCTAGCACGATCTCCTGCTTCAATCTGTAGGCATCATCACCACCGTAAAGAAAGTGTGTTATCCCCCTGTCCTCCTCATGATTGTCTTCAATATCTGTATCAAGGTAAATTATAGGCACCTTTCCTCCGATAATGCTCTCCACAATATAAAGCCATGCCCCTATCTTCACCTCTCTCTCTTCAATAAAGACACTTACACGCTTACCAAGAGGTGTTAGAAAATCCGATGGATGCCATTCATCCGGTATCTCTATCTGGTTACCCTCAGCATCTATCTCCTGCCGAAAATAGCCCTTTTTGGTAAGAAGCGTAACAGCTACCATGGGGATATTAAGATCAGCAGCTGACTTGATAGTGTCTCCGGCAAGCACACCGAGACCGCCGCTGTAAGTGGGGATTTCACTCCTCAGGCCTATCTCCATAGAGAAATAGGCTATTCTTGGGTCCTTTATAAAGCTCTCTAACATTGTAGTTTCCATACGTCTACCTCCCGCATTCTGTTCCACCTGTTTTCGGTCCCTCCGCTCCGCTTTGAAGTAACTTTATGAGGCTTTGATGTAGAACTCTTTATTATACTACTTCTTAACGGTGCTTAACCACACAGATAAACTCTTCCTGAATGCCGATAGAAAACAGGGTCTTTTAGAGACCCATTATATCCCAAAGGAGGGGTGGCCTTTTTCATAATTATCAATCGGCAATTTCGGGACTCACCCCGAATTTCCATGGAAAATCATGTTATTATAAAGATGTTATGACACCAGTGGAATACATATATTATCTCCTGTACAGAATACACAGACAATACGGACTGAAACGACGCAGGAGATTAAATGGCCGAACCATTAGTATCGGCAATCTCACCATTGGAGGAACCGGAAAGACCCCTTTGACTATTGAGATCGCCAGGGAGGCGGCAAAAAGGGGATTCAACACATGCATACTCACAAGGGGATACAGGGGAGATGCCAAAGGCTGCACAATTGTTAGCAAAGGAGAAGGCCCCCTTGTTTCCTGGCAGCAGTGTGGTGATGAGCCGTTTCTGATGGCGGAACGGCTGAAGAATGTATGGATAGTCAAAGACCATAACCGCTACCGGGGAGGCCTTATATCGGGTGAGCGTGACATATATATACTTGACGACGGATTTCAACACTGGCGTCTTCACAGGGATATCGATATAGTAATTATAGATGCCACAGACCCCTTTGGCAGGAGGCGGCTCTTACCTTTGGGAAGGCTAAGGGAGCCTGTAGAGGAGATAAAAAGGGCAACAATCATACTTATAAACCGCACTGACAAGAAGAATCCTGTTCTGGAAGCAGAGATTAGACGATACAATAAGGAGGCTCCCATATTTTACTCCACCTATACTCCGGAGGCACTGGTCAAACCAGACGGCACCACTGTTTCTATTGAGACCCTTGTGGGTAAAGAGGTGTTTGCCTTCTCAGGGATTGGCAATCCTTCGCAATTTATCAAGCTATTAGAAAGCCTTGGACTGATAGTAACAGGTTCTCTATCTTTCAGAGACCATCATATCTATACGGAGCGTGATATACGACGTATTGAAACACAGGCCAGGAAAAAGGGCACCGAAATATTAATAACCACAGAAAAGGATCTACTAAAACTAAAACCCTTAAGACATCTTTTTCAGACGGAAAGCCTTTTTGCCCTGCGAATCCGGCTTGAGTTGTTTGACAAGAAATTTTATGATATACTATTTCGCGGGATGAAAGAGCACCGCGAGCCTCATTGAATCTCCCTGCAGCAAGCTGCAGGCAATCTTGTTTTAAAAAAATAAGGAAAAATTTTTAGTAATAACTCTTCATCCCTGTTGCAAGCCACAGGGAATTCCGAGTTAAAAACAAAAGATGACAGACCATGGAAAGGAGACAGGCATGATTCATCAGATTAATGTTAAAACAAAGGCAAGAACAGAGATGATCGATATTACCGAAAAGGTTCAGGCTGTTGTTGATGAGGCAGGTGTAAAGGAGGGGATATGTTATATATATGTGCCTCATACCACGGCAGCAGTAACAATAAATGAAGGAGCCGACCCTTCCGTAAAAAGAGACATACTTCAGACATTACAGAAACTGATTCCTGCAGATGCCGGCTATGCCCATATGGAAGGCAATGCAGACTCACATGTAAAGTCAAGCACAATCGGTGCCTCCACATTTGTACTTATTGAAAATGGGAAGCTGCTTCTTGGCACATGGCAGGCCATCTTTTTCTGTGAGTTTGACGGCCCACGTCATAGAAGAGTGGCAATCAAGGTTATCAGCGGTTGATTATATTTTATCACATGAAGCCTTTACAAGCTCCCTGAACCAGTCATACAGAGGAAGTGTTCCCTTTTTAAAATCCGTAATCGGCTCCAGTGGTTTGAGGGTTGTAATCTCCTGGTCATGAAAGGTTCCAATATAGCCATAGAGAATCCTATCCTTTAAGACCCCATACAGGCAGTATTGTCTTTCCGGCATGAGCCTGTTTTCGCGTACCACAACAAACCCTACACTCCTTACTATGTCTGCATCATTATCAATACGCTCAGGAGGGTTAGAAACCGATTTAAGTCTGAAGCCAAAGGTGGCATTAAACCTTTCCACCTCTTTCGGCAGCCTTGTCAGAAAGCCAAGGAATCCGCTCTCTTCTTCCCATATCTTTTCTGTATCTGTTGAGAACCTTTTTAGAATGCTTCTCATAAGAACCTCCTTTCTCGAATAAAAATATAATTTAGAAATCATTATCTTTATAAATTATACCACCTGTTCTTCCGATTTTGTAAAGGAAATTTTAAAACTCTATAAATAAGCAATTAAGATCACCTATAGAATTTATTTAACTCTTTTATATGAACCCATCAAGATGTTAAAATATGTATAAGCCATGAAAAAATACTTTTATTACCAGATAGTTATATTTTTAGTTGTATCTGTTTCCGGAATAATCCTGTCTTTTCTTTTGCATTCCAAGGAGGATCAGCATCTTAAACTTGTTGTTGAGGCATCAGACAGCCTACGTCAGCGTGCAAAGCTTAAGGAAGAGGTTCTGGATCTGGAAAAGGTGGCAAAAAGTCAGGAAGGGGGTTTGGAAGAAAAACTCTTAAGAATCGAGAACAGACTTAGACGATGCAAAAGATGTCATGACGTGGAGCACAAAGAAAAGGTAAAGGAGATTGAGAAGACCTTTGCGATATTAAAAAGGCTATCACCTGGCAGTAGCTCTTTTGATGCGACCCTTGGCAGACTAAAAAAAATCACGGAAGAGGCCTCGGTACAGGGAGAAGAACTTATTGAAAAGAGGCTGGCAATGGCAAGAAAGATCTCAGTAACAGGTTGGATATTCCTGGGTATAGCACTATCAGGACTGTTCGTTGTTATTCTGTTATTTGCGATAGTCATTAATCAAAGAGCAAAAAAATATATCGATAACGTGGTACAGGCAACAGTGTCGGTCGCCGAGGGCAGAGATGTAATGCCTGAAAAATTCAAAGATGAGTTCTCCCCTATAGGAAGGGCACTGGAGCATCTGCAGAGAGAACTAAAGGTAAAAGAGGAAAAACTCCGGAACTGGGCTGAGCAGTGGCAAAACACCTTTGATACTGTAAGCGAAATGATGGCCATATGTGATACCAGTGGAATAATAATACTCTCCAACAAGGCATTTAAAAATCAATTCGGTCAGGATGTTGAGGGAATAAATATCTATAATGTTATCTGCAAGAATAATACTGGCAAAGAAGATTGTGCCCTTTACAAAAGTATCACCACAGGCGGAGATTATACTGATGAGTTATTAACAGAGGGAAAAATTATAGCAGTGAATACTTATCCATTGAAAAACAACAATGGTGAAATAACGGGCGGCATCTGGGTGGGAAGAGATATAACAAAGGAGAGAGAACTGGAGGAAAGGGCTTTGCATTCAGAAAAAATGGTGGCCCTTGGAGAGTTGGTCTCCGGAATAGCTCATGAGATTAATAACCCTCTCTCCGTTGTTGTAGGCTATACAGAGTTGCTGATCATGAAAAAGGAACTACCTGATGAATATAAGAAACATGTCGAAAAGATTTATGAGTCAGCCATCAGGGCATCTAACATAATAAAGAGCCTTTTAGATTTCTCCCGCAGAAAACCGCCTGAGCTTGTTCCTTGCAATATTAATGAGGTTGTCGATAGGATTATCGACCTTACCTTTTATGAACTCAAATCAGATGGCATAGAGGTAATAAAGCAGTATCAGGATGTAAATTATGTAAAAGGTGACCCTACCCAGCTTGGACAGATTGTTCTCAATATAATAAAAAATGCCCATGATGCCATACTTCAGAATGACCATAAGAGGAGACTCACCATAAAGACCTTTAACAAAAACAGTACGGTATGTCTCCAGATAAGCGATACCGGAGGAGGTATTCCCGAGAAATACAAAAACCGGATCTTTGAGCCCTTTTTTACAACTAAAGAGATCGGGAAGGGTACCGGCTTGGGTCTGTCGATCACATACTCCCTCGTAAAGGCCCATGGAGGTGAGATTGATGTAATGAACAATGAGGAAGGAGGAGCAACCTTTACCGTATGTTTGCCAGCTATAGAAGAGCCCCCTGAATAGTCCATCCTTGTAAAAATAATGAAGAGTTGCTTTTTTGTTGTTTTATTGGACCCGGATATGGGACAATAAAACAAGATAAATTTATAAATTAATAAAAAAATCTAATAATTAAATGAAAAAGATACTGATTATAGATGATGACAGAGATGTAGCAGAAGTGCTATCTATCTACCTTGAAGATCTTGGCTTTACCACCGAGATTGTTCATGATGGACGAAGCGGAATTCAGATGGTAAAGACCGGCAACTACGCTTACATCTTTTCCGACTGGAGAATGCCTGACCTCAAAGGAGACGAAATTTTCAGAGAGATATACAAGCAAGACCCCTCAATTGCACAACGCTTCATACTTCTGACAGGAGCACTTCTTGATAAAGACACAGAGGAGTTTATCCTCTCATATGGCGGCAGAATCTTAAAAAAACCTTTCAGGATGCAGCACCTCAAGGACCTCCTATCCATTGAATAAGCCTCTTCTCCCTTTATCAAAAACAGGGATTAAAGTTTCCACTCTCATTGACCGATAATACATGAAGAAAAGCATATTCCACTAAGGTAAAAACTTTAAAGGAGGCGAAGTGTGATCAATAAAGTCAATAAAGAAATAATCTTAAAGGACTGCAAGCTGCCGGTCATGCCGCATGTTTCAGCAAAGATTCTGCAACTGACAAATGACCCAAATGCACGGGTAGAAGAACTCCAGCACATAATAAGTCTAGACCAGACCCTTGCCTCCAGAATACTCATGATAGCAAACTCAGCATACTACGGACTACGCCGAAAAATTGACACCATCTCGGATGCTATCTTTATCCTTGGCTTTAACACAATAAAAAACATAGCCTTGGCAGTAGCAACAAAAGATCTGTATGACAGTCATGGCCTTTTCGACCAGAAGCTCTGGGAGCATGCAATCGGCGTCTCCATAGCAGCCGGCCTTGTTGCAAGCAAGCAGAGGGCTCATGATGTCTCTCCTGAAGAATGTATTGTGGCAGGACTTTTGCATGATGTTGGTAAAGCTGTTATGAATCAGAGTTTACCGGAGCGTTACGCCGTAGTTATAGAGACCGTATATAGTGATCACATCCCCTTTTACAAGGTGGAAAAGGAGATAATCGGCTATGATCACCAGGAGGTGGGTGCACTGCTTTTTGAGGAGTGGGGTTTTCCACAGACCCTGATTGATACGGCAAGAAATCATCACGGTTGTCAAAGTCTTGACAACGAATATGCCCAGGGGATATGTGAGATTGTCTCGTTAGCTGACTGCGTATGCACAAGATTGGGGGTGGGGTATCGCGCTCCCATGCCAGAGTTATGCGGAGAAGACAGTAGCTGTATGGAGCTCCTTGGTCTGAGCCTCGAGGACATGGAAGAGATAATCGAACAGTTCAAGGAACGGTATATATCTGAGAAGCTTTCCCTTATGGAGTAATCATGGCTATTGAAGGGCTTAAAAGGGTGTATGATATCCCGATGATAAAAGGTCAGACCGAGGTTATCAAGTCATTAAACGAAAGACGACAGCGCCAAAAAAATGACTCCAGAAAGAGCAAAAAAAAGCAGAAGGATGAGGAGAAGCACAAGGTGGATATCAGGATTTAAATCCGAGAAAGATATCCGGAGAGGAGGTAATCATGATTAAAGGAATCACAGGAAAAAAGAGAAAAAAAAGCACCAAAGAGGAACTTGGAAGGCTCTTGGAACTTGAACTTTCTGAGATAGAAGAACTTTCAGCTCTACTTATGAGCAGGATTGATGAGCGTGTGAAGACCTTGCAAAATATAGAGAGAAGGCTGGATGAAAAGATCCAGCTTCTGGAAGGACTTCTGAGCATGACCGAAAAAATCACTCAGGAGGCTGATCATTCTTATAACTACCGTTACAGAGAGGTCATGGTCCTGGCAAGCAAGGGGTTAAAGGTTGAAGAGATTGCGAGCATCCTTGATCTGCCAGCCGGAGAGGTTGAACTTATTATAAATATGGGTGAATAGGAAATATTTTCCTGTACAGGGAAGATCCTTTCCCTGTACAGAGCCAATATATTGCTATCAGAAACAAGCTTCCCGATCAAATCACGGTTGTTTAACCTTCCTTTAGCCGCAAAAATAAAGCATAAATAGAGCCAACGCTACCAAAGTGCCCCGAATAGATACGCCAAAAAAACTCATAATGCTACTGGCACATCATTTGCTAATTCAATCGCATCATGTACAAAGGAATCTACATAGCAACCTCCGGAGCAATAGCCAAAAGCGTGGAACTGATGTTTCGCACACGGAATATTGCTAACTCATCCACTGTGGGTTATAAGAAGGAGGATGTAATCTTCGGCTCCTTTCCGCTACCCTCTGCAACACCAGTTGCTGAAAGGGTAATGAAGAACACACAGGCCATTATTACCACGGACTACTCACATGGCAGTATTATAAATACCGGCAACCCCCTGGATCTTGCCTTAAGCGGTGACGGTTTTTTTGTATTGGAAGGAGAAAAATACACAAGAAGAGGCGACTTCAAGCTTGACAGTGAGGGTTTTCTTGTCAATAAAGACGGCATCAAAGTGCTCGGGCAGGGAAATCAACCAATTCAACTGCCTCCCGGCAGAATAGAGATAGGACCTGACGGAACCATAATAGTAAATGGCACTCTGGTGGGTAGATTGAAGATAGTGGATTTTGAAAAACCGTACCAGTTGTTGAGATTGGGAGACTCTATTTATGTACCTCAAGCAGGAGAAACACCACAAGAGGTTAACACCAGAGTCATTCAGGGATCGGTTGAAGGAGCAAACGTAAATGTTATAAGTGAAATGGTCAGAATGATAGAAAGCATGAGAGAGTTTGAGGCATACCAGAAGATGATCCGAGCCTTTGACGAATCAACGCAGAAGGCAATAAATGAAATAGGGAGGATATAGCTATGATAAGGGCATTGTTTATTGCTGCCACCGGTATGGAGGCCCAGAAGCTGAATATTGATGTTATTGCAAACAACCTCGCAAACACAAACACAGCAGGATACAAAAAGAGCAGAGCCGACTTTCAGGAATTAATGTACCAGGAGATTGCAACCCCAGGAGCCAGTTCAGCCGAGGGCTCCCAGCTACCTTCAGGAATTCAAATCGGCCTGGGTGTAAAGCCTGTTGCCGTTCAGAAGATATTCCAGCAGGGCGACCTGGTAAATACCGGGAACTCCCTTGATATAGCAATCGAGGGTGAAGGTTTCTTCCAGATTACAAAGCCTGATGGAGAGATTGCATACACAAGAGCCGGCACCTTTAAGCTCGATAGCGAAGGAAGAATCGTCAATTCCGAGGGCTATGCCCTTGAACCAGAGATCACCATTCCCGCAGATGCGATTCAGATCACTATTGGTTCCGATGGAAGGGTAAGCGTGATACAGCCAGGAAGTAACATCCCCAATGAAGTTGGTCAGATAGAGATTGCAAAATTCCCAAACCCAGGGGGGCTAAAGGCTATTGGAAAGAACCTCTTTGTTGAGACAGCCTCATCAGGACCTCCGACTACCGGAACTCCCGGCTCTGATGGTTTGGGCACAATCCAGCAGGGATTTATTGAGCTTAGCAATGTAAACATCGTGGAGGAGATGGTACAGATGATCGTCAGCCAGCGCGCATACGAGCTAAATTCGAAGGCTGTACAGGCTGCTGACGAGATGCTTCAGATAACAAACACCATGAGGAGGTAAAGTTGGTCTCCCTTATCCTTATACTAGCTATGTCAACACTGTGGACACCCGAAAGTGTTATCAAGGACTACATTCTCAAGCAGTACCCATGGCCTGATGTGGAGGTTCAAAACGTTACGGTTGAAGGCAAGCTGCCGCAGAGAAGACCATCTCAGATTATTACCGAGCGTGGTCCCATAGGCAGGGCATCATTTGTTCTGCTCTTTGGCGATGGCCACAGTGTAAGGGTAAGGGCAAAGGTAATCGCCCGTGACTGGGTACTCAGAAGCATTCGGCCTCTGGCTCGGGGAACCATACTATCTGACGAGGATCTCTATCCAGCACTCATGGATGTTAGCAGGATTCCGAAAGGAGCCGTAAAGAGTCTGGAACAGGTGAGAGGAATGATGCTAAAACGCTCGCTCAGGGCAGACTCCGTTATCACCGAAGCAGTCATAAAGAAAAGCCCCCTTGTAAAAAAGGGACAGAAGGTTGTGATCCTTTTCAGAAGCAGAGGGCTTAAGATAACAGCCACCGGTATTGCCAGACAGAGTGGCTCAAAAGGAGAGTATGTTACTGTAATGAATCTTTCATCGAAAAGATACATAAAAGGGGTAATTACAGACAAAGGAGTGGTAAATGTTGCACCCTAAAAGAGCGAACATCCGTTTTTGTGGATGGAGGCGATACATCTTGCTTGTTTTAGCCCTGACTGTGGTCTCCTGTTCATCGGCAAGCAAGGTGCCACCGCCTTCGCCAAACTACATCACCCGTTCTACACAGGCCGAATATAAGATGCCGCCTGCCTCACCCGGTTCCATTTACCAGGAAAGGGCAAGCCTGTACGAAGACAGAAGAGCCAGAAGGCTGAACGATCTTATAACCGTGCTGATAGTTGAAAGGATTGCAGGCAGCAAAAAGGCAGAAACCAAAACAGGAAGAGACTCATCCACCGATGCATCTGTGAGCAAGCTTTTCGGAGTCCCCCTGGACCTTAATCTTTCCAACCTGTACGGAAAGGGCAACACCTTTTCTCCCTCTGTAGGCAGTTCAATAAAGAATGATTTCAAAGGCTCAGGTGAAACCTCCAGTGAGGGTTCTCTGAGAGGAACCATAACCGCAAGGGTAGTAGATGTTTTACCCAATGGCAATCTGGTAATCGAGTCAAGAAAAGAGATTACATTGAATTTTGAAAAACAGGTACTTGTACTGAAGGGCATAATCAGACCGGAGGATATTTCTACTGAAAATACTATAGAGAGCACACGTATAGCTGATGCGGAAATTTATCTGGTAGGCGAAGGCATAATCGATGAAAAACAGTCTCCAGGATGGCTTGGAAGAATAGTAGACAAAATCTGGCCATTTTAAAGGAGGTCACATGAAGAAGCTGATTACTATTGTGCTGGTATTACTCATACTATTTTTCACTATTCCTGCTGCAGCTGAACGCATAAAGGATATTGCCTTTGTTGAGGGCTTCAGGGAGAACCAGCTTGTTGGTTATGGCCTGGTTGTTGGTCTTAATGGAACCGGTGACAAAGGTGACGCTACCCTGCAAAGCATTGCCAATATGCTCTCCCGTATGGGGCTCAGGGTGGACCCGAAGGATATAAAGGCCAAAGATGTGGCAGCAGTAATGGTAACGGCAACCCTTCCTCCCTTTCCAAGGGCAGGCAGCAAGGTTGATGTCATAGTTTCTGCTATTGGAGATGCCAAAAATCTCCAGGGAGGCACCCTTTTAATGACACCTCTTAAGGGACCTGACGGCAGGGTGTATGCAATTGCCCAGGGTCCCGTATCAATAGGAGGCTTTCAGGCAAGCGGAGGAGGTACAACAGCGCAGAAGAATCATCCCACTGTAGGACGTGTACCAAATGGAGCCATAATAGAGAGGGAGATAACCTTTTCATTAAACAACAGGGCTCAGCTAAAGCTTATACTTCACAATCCTGACTTTACTGTGGCATCGAATATGGTAAGAGAGATAAACACCTTTTTAAAAGGAGATTTCGCAGTTGCCTCTGATCCCTCAACTGTAATTCTGAAAGTACCGTCCCGGTATCAGGGCAACATTGTTGAGTTAATGCATCTGGTAGAAAATATTGATGTAAAAACAGACACACCCGCCAGGGTAGTAATAAACGAGCGTACAGGCACAGTTGTTATCGGCAGTAATGTGCGTATCTCTCCCGTGGCTATTGCCCATGGCGGTCTAACAATTGAAATTACCACAGAGTACCAGGTCTCCCAGCCTGAACCATTTTCCAAAGGAGAGACGGTTGTAGTCCCGCAAACAGAGATAAGGGCAAAAGAGAAGGAGGCCCATCTGGTACAGGTCTCTGGTACCACATTGGGAGAGGTAGTGCGGGCACTTAACACTATGGGAGTCACTCCCAGGGATCTGATTGCAATCCTTCAGGCACTGAAGGCATCAGGTGCACTGAAGGCCGAGTTGGAGATACTGTAGTGAAAGGAGTAAACGGAATATTCGGCACAACACTGGAGATAGCCTCTTTAAAAGATCCGGACAAGAGGGTGAAGGCTGTTGCAAGGGAGTTTGAATCTCTTTTTCTCCATGAACTGCTTAAGGAGATGGATAAAACCCTTGAAAAGGGGCTTTTCGGAGGTGGTTTCTCAGGCTCAATCTATCAAAGCCTGTTTGAACTTCAGCTGGCAGAACATCTTGCCGAGCAGGGAACAGGGTTGTCAAAAATGATTGAAAAGGCTCTTAAAAAATAGCGAAATTAAAGTTTTTTTTCTTCTGGCCGATATATAATATGAGAGGCCAGAGAGGCCCTGGAGAACTTTTTATTTGGAGGACATGATGAAAGTTCACGGAAACAGGCCTCCTGAGGGACAGGATGTTTATCTCAGGACTCAGAAAACCCAGGGCAAGGATGCCATCGAAGAAGGCCAGAAGATTCAAGAGAGAAGAACGGTTAAGGACAAGGTTGAGTTATCAGGCAGGGCACGCGAGATAGACGCGCTAAAGAAGGCAATTAACGAACTTCCCGATGTTCGCACAGATAAAGTTGAAGAGATTAAGAAAGCCATAGAGACCGGCAATTACAGGATAGACCCTGGCAAGATACTTCGCCGATTAATTGAAGAGTTATGAGAGAAACCATCGAAGGACTAATAAAGATTTTAGAAGAGCAGGCAAGGAGTTATACCTGCCTGTATGATCTACTTAAAAAGGAAAAAGAGGCGATTATTTACTTCAATGCAGATCAGATTGAGGAGATAGCCAAGGAAAAGGATAGTCTTCTGCTGCAGCTGAGACTTTTGGAGGAGGAGAGACAGAGACTGGTGAGCAAGTTTTTCAATGGACAGCACTCCAACAAGAGTATTAAGGAGATCTACAATCTTACAGGAGACGAACGGCTTCTTAATCTCAGGTCCAAACTATTGAGTCTTTTGCAAGGAATAGAAGAACTAAACGAAATTAACAG
>JALUAR010000025.1:0-7465 GCA_027050975.1 Thermodesulfovibrio sp. | reverse complement strand
TTTATTGACCGTGCTTCTCAACATATCAGGGCATCCACGGCTTTCTTACACTCTCTTTCCATGAATTTAGATTCAGGCTCAGGTGCTCTGTCAAAGGAGGCGTGAGTAAGAGATGGCACTCTTTGGCCTTTTTGATATCGGAAAATCCGCAATTCTGGCTAATCAGACAGCCCTTGATGTAACTGCTAACAACATAGCAAACATTAACACACCCGGATTTTCTCGTAAAGAGGCTGTTTTAACCATCGCTTCACCTGTTAAGACAAGAACCGGCTTCGTTGGCAGAGGGGTAACAATAACCAAAATCAGGCGACTCTATGACAGTTTTCTTCAGGGACAGATTCTCAACCAGAAACAGAACCTGGGAAGATCCAGCATCCTGGCAGATATTTACAGTCAGGTAGAGGAGGTTTTTAACGAGCAAAACTTCCCGGGACTGTCTGCCGCAATGAATGATTATTTCAATGCCTGGCAGGAGGTTGCAGACAATCCTGATACATTTGCCCAGAGGACATCCCTTATGCAGAAAGCAGAGGCTTTGATCAATATCACAAAAGATATGGAGAGATCTCTAAAGGATTCATTGGAAGACATTAACCAGGGGATCGAGGATACATTGCAGCAGATAAACAGGTTGGCAGAGGAACTGGCAGCACTTAATCAGCAGATAGTCCAGATCGAGGCTGGCAGTAGCCAACAGGCCAATGATCTCAGAGACACCCGGGATGTTTTGATGGGTGAGTTGGCTGAACTGATAGGTTTTACCTCCTTTGAGGATAGCTTTGGTCGAGTAACAATCATTGTCGGAGGAATCAATCTGGTCTACGGAGAGAATTACCGAACACTCTCGACACAGAACAATGTGGATGGCTCCCTCAGCATTGTAGTAAACAGCCAGACAATCAATGATCGTATAACCAGTGGACAACTATCCGGTATGCTGGCTGCATACGATGAAATAAACGATACCGTTTTAAAGGACTTACGAAAACTCGTGGCCTCACTGATAAAGGAGACAAATCTTCAGCATAGACAGGGCTACGGGCTGGACGGCAACAACAACAGGGATTTTTTCAATGCTCTGAATGTCTATAAGCTTGACTATTCAGACGGTGCCAATATTACATCTGCCACAATCACTGACAACTCAGCCCTTACCCTGCATGAATACGAAATCAGATTCACCTCTTCAACAAACTATCAGGTCTATGATCTGGACACAAACAGCGTTGTCACATCCGGAACATACTCATCAGGCAGTGCCATAAACTTCGATGGTCTGTCTATCACCATTACAGATGACGGTAGCGGTCCTGCAACTGGTGACAAATTCTTCATCAGCACTATTCACGACGCAATCAAAAACTTCTCCCTGTCCATTACATCCACAGACGAGGTAGCAGCTGCGAGTTCTTCTTCAACCCTTCCAGGAGACAACAGAAATGCCCTTGCGATTCTCAATAAATACCAAAATACCATAAGTGATCTCGATGGAACGTACAACGATTTTTATAATTCAATAGTTAATACATCTGGCACACTGAGCAGGGCAGCGCAGGACAGGAAGAATTTCGAAGAGCATCTCCTAGAAGAATTAAACCTGAGGCGAGAATCCCTCTCAGGCGTCAACCTTGACGAAGAGGCCATGAACCTCGTAAAGTACCAGAAGGCTTATGAGGCAGCTGCAAGGCTCATACAGATAACAGATGAATTGCTGGAGGTCCTGATTAATCTATGAGGCTTTCAAACTTTATAATCTATAATCGCCTGACGCAGTCATTCCAGGACAATCTCTGGAAGCTGTTCAAGACCCAGGAGGCCCTTGCCACTGGCAAGAAGATAAACAGACCATCGGATGATGTAATAGGCATTTCCAGAGTGATGGACTACCGCGTAAGCATTACCGAGTCTGAACAGTTCAAAAAGAACATGGATGATGCACGAGCCTATCTTGAGCTTACCGACGGAGTTTTGAATGAGGCAACCAATACATTAAAAAGGATACAGGAACTCACCATTACGGCCCTGAATGGTGACGAATCATCTGAAACCCGTGCTATGACCGCAAAGGAGATGAAGCAATTGAGGGCACATATGCTTGAACTTGCCAACACACGCTTCAGAAACCGGTATCTCTTCAGCGGAATGTTGACAAACAAGCAGGCATTCACCTCAAGTGGCACTTACCAGGGCGATACAAATTATATAGAGGTACAGGTAACACCTGATATAAAAATAAAAGAGAACATAACAGGGCTGGATGCCTTTGCGTACCTGCAGGGCTCCGAAGAGGTGGTTCAGCTTGAGGACGGACGGTATATTCACTACATACAGGGCACAGGAACAGAAGTTAGCATTGAGATCAGAGCCAGTGATGATACAACAGTGCTTGACTCTTTCTCCTTCTCCAATGTACTGGAGATGATAGACAGGATATCCGACGCATTAGAAAACAACAATCTGGACAGACTCACCGCCATTCTGAATCCTATAGACAGAGCTATGGATCAGGTTTTATCCAGCAGGGCTGAAGTGGGAGCACGGCTCAATTTTCTGGAAGCCGAGAAAAACAGGATAGAGGATAATCTGCTAAAGCTACAGTCCACGCTGTCATCAGTCGAGGATGCTGATATTGCTGAAGTTGTATCTGAGGCTGCAAAAACCGAAGTTGCTTTGCAGGCATTGAGAGAGACCGGCGCACGTATTATTAGCCAATCACTCTTTGACTTTCTAAAGTAGAGCGATATCCTTTATAATGGTGCTTAGCAAGTAGCTTGTCATCAATATTAACCTTTCATTACAAGAAGCGTGGAGGCAGGATGCTGATACTGACAAGGAGGTCTGATGAGGCCATACGACTTGGTGATAACATAATCATCAAAATAGTTGAGATCAAAGGGAATCAGGTTCGCCTGGGCATAGATGCTCCAAAGGAACTCAGGGTATACAGAGAAGAGTTGTATCAACGAATCGTTGATGAAAACAGACGTTCTGCTGCTGCTGAACCAGAAGTATTCGAAAAACTCAAGGAGGTTTTTAAGAAGGGATGATCCGTTTCAAAACATCACGATTCGGCGAACTTGAAGTCGCAGAGGACAGAATCATAACATTTCCTGAAGGTTTACCAGGATTCATAAACCTCAAACGATTTGTCCTTCTGGATTATAAGGACACCGATATCAAATGGCTTCAGGCTGTTGATTCACCGGATGTGGCATTTATTGTCATAGACCCTTTCACCATAGAACCGAACTATGAATTTCAGGTGCCGGAGACAGCGAGAAAGCTGATCGGACTGGAAGATCCGGCAAATGCTGCTGTGTTGGTAATACTGAGGACCGAAGGCGAAAAGGTTATAGCAAATATGCAGGGGCCTCTGGTTATCAACTCGGCTAATATGCTGGGGGTTCAACTTATACTTGAAAGTACCGAACCAAGGGTTTATAATAAGAACTGATATGGCTGATACACTTGGAATAATAGTTGGTGGTGGTCCGGCTCCCGGGATTAACGGAGTCATAAGTGCTGCTACTATTGAAGCCATTAACTCAGGGCTCAATGTAGTGGGAATCAGAGACGGCTTTAAACGGCTTTTTAAGGGAGACAAAGACGCTGCAGTACCCCTGAGTATCGATGATGTATCCAGGATTCATATTGAGGGTGGCTCCATCCTGAGGACCTCCAGAGATTATCCCTCAACACTTAAGACAGGTCTTAAGAAAATGATGCAGACCCTTTATGACCTGAAGATCCGTTATCTTATCACAATTGGTGGTGACGGAACCTCCTTCATGGCCCGTCTCATAGAGAGGGAGTCCATGGGAAGGATATCCATTGTACATGTGCCAAAAACTATAGACAATGATCTCCCCCTGCCTGGAGGTATGCCCACCTTTGGATATGAAACAGCAAGACATGTTGGTGTGGAACTGGTCAAGAATCTTATGGAAGATGCAAGAACAATGGGCAGGTGGTATTTTGTAACCACAATGGGAAGATACACCGGACACCTTGCCCTTGGTATCGGCAAGGCTGCAGGAGCCACTGTAACTATTATTCCAGAGGAATTCCCTGAAAGAAAACTCTCCTTCAAAAAAGTAGCTGATATACTGGAGGGTTCGATTATAAAAAGACTGTACTTTGAAAAAGACCATGGAGTGGCTATCCTGGCTGAGGGAATTGCCTATAAGTTGAACATTAAAGAGCTAAAGCAGCATGAAGAGATAACACGGGATGAAACTGGCCGCATACGGCTTTCAGAGATTCAGCTTGGCAGGATCCTGAAGCATTTTGTAAAAGACAGTCTCCAGAGCAGAGGCATCCATGTAACCATAGTTGATAAAAATATAGGTTATGAACTGCGAGCAGCCGATCCAATTCCCTTCGATATTGAATATACACGGAATCTGGGCTACGGTGCAGTCAGATACTTACTTAATGGTGGTTCGGGAGCGATGATCGTGCTATACGACGGACACCTTAGGCCCATACCTCTTAAAGACCTGGTAGATCCAGCTACTGATAAAACGAGACTAAGAGAGGTAAGTATCCGGTCAGAGGGCTATGAAGTGGCCCGCAAATACATGATCAGGCTGGAAAAGTCCGACTTCAAGGGTGAAAGACTGAAAACCCTCGCAGTTACCGCAAGAATGAAACCGGCGGAGTTCAAAAAGAGATTTTACTACCTAGTGAGAAAATAGTCTCAGGACATACCTGTGATATCACGATAAAGTTCTCCGTTGTCGGCAAACATCAAACCATCCTCAAAAGTAATCTTTCCAGCCTTATATAGTTCTGCCAGCGAGAAATCAATAGACGAGAAGTCATCCAAACCACTCTGTATCTGAGACCTGATCTGATGGGTCTTTGCCTCACGGATCAGATTTTTTATTCGATAGCTATTGACAAGCTTCTCATATGCAACGATCCTTCCCTCACCCTCTTTAAGGGGAACAAGTTTCTGTGTGAAGACCAGGAGAAGAGAGTCTGCAAGCCTTATTCTTATCATGTTCTGCTGATGGGGTGGGAAAATACTTATAATCCGCTCTATCGTTGCAGTGGCATTACTGGCATTTATAGTACTTATCACAAGATGTCCCGTATCTGCCGCATGCAGGGCAATTTCGAAACTCTCCACATCTCTCAACTCACCCACAACTATCACGTCCGGGTCGTATCTGAAGATGTGCCTTAAGCCTTTTTTGAAGGATTCCGTGTCCAGCCCTATCTCTCTCTGATTTACATTACTGTTTTTATGTTTGTGAAGATACTCTATAGGGTCTTCAAGCGTAACGATATTGCAACGTCTATGCGTATTAATCAAATCCACCAGCGCAGCCATTGTGGTGGTTTTTCCATGGCCAGCAGGTCCTGATATTAATATAAGACCCTGGGGTTTCAGAGCATACTCTTGAAGCCATTCCGGAAGATTCAGTTCTCTGAGTGACGGGACGATCTCTTTGATATATCTGAGGGTTATTGAAACGGAGTTCCTCTGTTTGTAAACACTAACCCTGAACCTGCCGATATCCGGATAGGTAACGGCAAAATTGTGATCACCTTTGCGGCAGAAATACTCCCAGTCATTTTCAGACATCATTTGACGGGCATAGTTTTCGCAATCTTTAGGCGTGAGCGCTTCCATGGACGCTCTCTTAACCTCGTTATGTATCTTAATAGAGGGCGGCACACCTGCTGTAAGAAGCATGTCTGTCGCTGGAGACTTGGCAAGATACTTCAGTAATGACATTAAGCTGGGAGGCTTTCTTTTTTCCTCCCGCTTTAGTTCCTGCTCCAGTTTCTCTTTGCTTATTCCCTCCTCTGGATGTTCAAGTAGGCTTTTAATTGCTGCCTCCATCTGGGCTGAGGGCACTACCACGGGTTGCACCTTCTTCCCCAGAGAAAACTCAACCTCGTTGAGGGTCATCATATCATTGGGATTTACCATTGCAAGGGTTACAGTGTCCTCATCCACACCAATTGGCAGCACCTTCATGGTCTTTATTTTGTCTGCAGGGAGGATTTTCAGAACCTGGGGGTCAACATCCAGTTTGAGGAGATTAGCCGAAGGCACACCGAGTTGCCTGCTAAGAAAATCAAGAAGTTCGTCGGTAGTAATAAACCCCATCTCTATCAGGATGGAGCCTATCTGACCTCCGACCTGGGCCTGTCTCTTCAGGGCATCTTTAAGCTGATTCGTTGTAATCAGGCCGTACTCTACCAGGAGCTCTCCCAGACGCTGTTTCTCTGCTCCGGTCTTCATGAGTTTAGTTTTAGCATAAAACAAGGCTTTTGTCAAGGCATTCAGGAGATAGCTGCCTATTTAAAGCTATGCTCCTCAGTAGGAAAACGGCCTTCCTCCACCTCGCTCTTAAACTCCCTGATAGCCTTTAATGCCTCCTCCTTGAGGTTTACATACCGTTTAACAAACTTGGGAACAAATCTCTCAAAAAGCCCTAAGAGGTCATGAATCACCAGCACCTGACCGTCACAATGAGGACCTGCACCGATGCCTATAGTGGGAATGGTAAGGGTCTCTGTTATCTCCTTTGCCAAATCCATAGGGATCGCCTCAAGAACAATACTGAATGCTCCTGCCTCCTGCAGCACCCTTGCATCCTCTTTCAGCTGTCTCTTGGCCTCCTCGGTCTTACCCTGAACCTTGTATCCTCCCATCCTGTGTATGGCCTGAGGAGTTAGCCCGATATGAGCCATTACAGGTATATCCGCCTTCACCATGGCAGCCACCTTTTCTGCAACCTCAGAGCCCCCCTCTATCTTCACTGCATGGGCTCCTCCCTCCTTTATGAATCTGCCGGCATTTCTCACAGCATCTTCCACAGATGTCTGATAAGACATAAAGGGCATATCGCCGATAACCATTGCCCTCTCCGCAGCCCTTGCCACCATACTGGTATGATATACCATCTCATCCATACTGACAGGCAACGTGTTCTCCAGTCCCTGAACCACCATGGCAAGAGAGTCTCCCACAAGGATGGCATCCACCCCTGCCTCATCCACCATCTTTGCAAAGGGATAATCATAAGCAGTCAGGACTGTAATCTTCTGCCCCTCGGACTTCTTTTTCAATAAATCATTGATGGTAACCTTTGGCATATTTAAACTCCTCTTTAAAGATGATCTTTTATTTCCTCAATGAATACCCTGAAGTCGTTCAGATATTCAAGTAAATTATATATTCTGTTGATATCAACCTTAATATACTCATGTACAAGGATGTTTCTCAGCCCTATCATTTGAGAAAGTTTCTTAGAAATCTCCTCGCTGATATATTCATGTTCTTTTAAAAACTCAACGCATTCCTGATAGGTCTCTGGATTACCTAAATTATACTTGCTTACCAAATGACATGCTACATCAATAACTGCCTGAATCGTTTCTAAAAGGCCATACCTTAATGCCCACTGTAAAGTTCTATTATTTTTAATGTCATCAACTGTAT
>JALUAR010000024.1 GCA_027050975.1 Thermodesulfovibrio sp. | reverse complement strand
ATCAATATCTTAATAAATCTATCGGAGGTAATCATGGCTCGAGTCTATATGCTTGTAAATGTTTTGCCAGGCAAAGATAGGGATATAAGGGATACCCTTAGAGGAATCAACGGAGTGGTGAGTGCTGATGTGGTAACAGGACAGTATGACCTGGCTGCAGTGCTGGAGGCTGATGATCTTAATGAAATCTTCAACAGAATCCTGAGAAAGATCAGAAAGATAAAGGGTATAACAAGAACCGAGACATTTATAGCGGTAGAGTAAACAGGGTGATAAAGATTGATCATAGAACCGGAAAAGGCTGAACTCATCATTAAAATTCTGGATGATCTGAGCCAGGTAAACAGGTTCGTCCCTATCATTGTTGAGGGCAAACGCGACAGGGAGGCGCTCAGACGACTTGGAATAGAAGGCAGGATTATTCAGCTTCATAGCGGAAAAAACATATATGAGTTCTGCGAGGATATCCTTCGGTCTTATGAGCATATAATTCTGCTTCTTGACTGGGATGAAAGAGGAGAACTGTTGTACAAAAAGGTGACCTCCTACCTTAAAGGCCACTTTGAAGAGTTTTCCATCTTCAGAGAGACAATAAAAAGCCTTTGTGAATCAGTGATAAAGGAGGTTGAGGAGATTCCCAGATTACTTAAAGAGTCCCTCGGAGGGCTGGATATGCTAATAAACAATAAACTATGATAAACACAGTGGCAACAATCTTTCAAATAGGGGAGAGCGCTTTTAACAATGGGGTTATGGAGTGATATAAAGAGAGATTTTCAAGCGGTCTTTGAAAGAGACCCTGCAGCAAAAAGCAAAATAGAGGTGCTTCTGACATATCCGGGATTTCATGCCATTGTCTGTCACAGGATTAACCACCTGTTGTGGAAAAAGAAGATACCCGTTATCCCAAGACTTCTTGCTCATATTGTCAGAGTATTCACTGGTATAGAGATTCATCCCGCAGCAAAGATCGGCCCTGGTTTCTTTATAGACCATGGAATGGGTGTGGTTATAGGCGAAACAACCGAGATCGGAAGTGACTGTCTTCTATATCAGGGCGTAACACTCGGGGGAACTGGCAAGGAAAAGGGCAAACGCCACCCAACACTGGGCAACCATGTAGTGGTTGGCGCCGGAGCCAAGGTGCTTGGTGCTATAAAGATAGGCAATTATGTTAAGATAGGTGCTAATGCCGTTGTTCTAAGATCAGTCCCTGACTACTCTATAGTGGTAGGAGTTCCCGGACGTGTAATCAAGAAAAAAGTGATGAGGGTCACTGACTTTGGTATCGAAGAGGCCCTTGACCATATCCATATGCCGGACCCAATAGAGGAAAAATTTAAAGAGCTTGAGGGCCATATCGCTCAACTTGAACGCCGTCTGGAGAAACTTGAAGGAAAGGGAGGTAGAATGAGAGTTCACAACACACTCACCGGGAAAAAGGAAGAATTTATTCCCCTTGAGGAAGGTCGTGTAAAGATATATGCCTGCGGTGTAACCGTATATGACCTGTGCCACATAGGTCATGCCAGAAGCGCCATTGTTTTTGATGTTATAAGAAAGTATTTTATATACAAGGGGTTTGATGTTACCTACATACGGAACTTTACTGACATTGACGACAAGATTATAAAACGTGCCCAGCAGGAGGGGATTCCCTGGTATGAGGTGGCAAGAAAATATACAGAGGAATATTACAAAGATATGGATGCCTTAGGCGTGGACAGGGCTGACATTGAGCCTCGTGCTACGGAACATATAAAGGAGATCATTGAGATAGTTCAGGGACTGGTTGAGAAGGGTTATGCCTATGTTGTGGACGGTGATGTCTATTTTGAGGTGGCAAAGTTTCCTGAATATGGGAAGCTGTCAAAAAGGTCTCTTGAGGAGATGATGGCTGGAGCAAGGGTGGAGGTGGATGAAAGGAAAAAGAACCCCCTTGATTTTGCCCTCTGGAAGGCATCCAAAGAGGGAGAGCCTGCGTGGGACAGCCCCTGGGGGCCGGGCAGACCGGGCTGGCACATAGAATGCTCCGCAATGAGTATGAAGCATCTTGGCGAAACTTTTGACATACATGGCGGTGGTGCTGATCTCATATTTCCCCATCATGAAAACGAGATAGCCCAGTCAGAGGCTTACACGGGAAAGCCCTTTGTTAAGTACTGGCTCCACAATGGCTTTATTACCATTGCAAAGGAGAAGATGTCAAAATCTCTGGGCAACTTTTTCACCATCAGGGATATCCTGAAGAAATACGACCCGGAGGTATTGAGAACCTTTCTACTGTCCACGCACTACAGAAGTCCTATAGAGTTTTCCGAGGAGCAACTCCGTGAGACAGAGTCTTCTATAGACAGGTTTTATTCCACGCTAATGAGAATAGAGATCTTCAAAAGCAGGGCCTCCGCCAAAGAAAAGAAGAGCCCCATTGAGGAGGAGTTCAGGAAGAGCCTTGACAGATTTAAATCTCGCTTTGAAGAGGCTATGGACGATGACTTCAACACAGCCCAGGCCCTTGGCCATATGTTTGAACTGATCAGAGAGATCAACCGCTACCTTGACAGCAAACCCTCGGGGAAGGGAGCCATTGCACTGCTTGACAGGGCTGTAGAACTGCTCAGAGAGGCAGGCGGGGTGCTTACCATCTTCCAGAGAACACCACAAGAGTGGCACCTTTCGCTTCTTAAGACAAAAGGGATAGGGCTGACCGAGGAAGAGATTAAGGAGAAGATCAAGACCAGACAGGAGGCAAGAGCTGCCAAGGACTGGCAGAAGGCCGATGCCATCAGGGATGAACTCCGGCAGAAGGGAATAATCCTTGAAGATACCCCTACAGGTACCCTCTGGAGGGTCAAGGTAGGACATGAGTAGCAGAAAGGGGCGCTGGATCTGCGGAGTAAATCCTGTCAGGGAAGCACTCCGAAGCAGCTCCGCTATTGATGATATATACATCTACAAAGAAAAAAGGGGGCGCTCCATTGAGGAAATTATAAAGCTCGCCAGAGCAATGAATGTTCATCTCCATTTTGTTGATAAATCCTTTTTCTCATCCTTTCCCAGGGGCCATCAGGGGATTGTGGGAAGGAGAGCGGAAATATCTCCTGAACTCACTCTTGCTGACCTTTACTCTATTTCCATGAAGAAAAACGAGCCACCTTTTTACCTCATAATTGACGGTATCGAAGACCCCCGCAACCTTGGTGCAATTGTCAGAACAGCAGAGGTGGCAGGTGTGCATGGCCTTGTCATGCAGAAACGGAGAATAGCCACAGGTATGACCGTGGCAAAGGCATCGGCAGGAGCCATTGAGTTTCTCCCCATTGTTAAGGTATCGAATATCAAGCATGCCATAGAGGACATGCAGAAAGAAGGGATCTGGATATTCGGTGCAGAGACGGAAGGACAAAAGGAATACTGGTCGGTTGATCTCACTGTCCCTCTTGCCTTTGTCCTTGGCTCAGAGGGAAAGGGAATAAGAAGAAGCGTCAGGGATTACTGCGATCAGATCGTTAGAATTCCGGTAAGGGGAAGGGTAAACTCGCTGAATGTCTCCGTAGCAGCTGGAGTCCTTATATATGAGGCACTAAGACAGAGGATGAAAAAATAACTTAGACCTGGTGGAACGAAAACTCGACGATTTCTGGAAGGAGCGGGAATAAAGGGTTACACCTATCCGTTCTTTCCAGGCAGAAGACCTAAATTCTTCATTTTTGTACGCAGCTGTTTCCTTGTAATCCCGAGCAGATTTGCTGCCCTGGACTGATTCCATGCTGTCTTCTCAAGGGCCTTGAGAATCACCCTTCGTTCAATCTCTAAAAGATTGAACTCCTCCTCATCCCTTTTCTCCGCCTCAGTCTCTATCATTAGCTTCCGGGGAAGGCATTCCACAGTAATGGTGTCATAAGGGCATAAAATCACAGCCCTTTCGATGATATTCTCCAACTCCCTAACATTACCTGGCCAGTCATAGTTGATAAGAAGATCAAGCACGGTCTGGTCAAAGCCCCGGATATCCTTTTTGTTTTTCTTGCTGAAGGTCTCAAGGAAGTGGGTTGCAAGAAGGGGAATATCCTCCTTCCTCTCCCTCAGTGCAGGCATATGTATGGTAATGACATTCAGCCTGTAGTACAGGTCTGCCCTGAAGTCTCCCTTGTGCACCGCCTCCTCTATGTCTCTGTTGGTAGCAGCCAGAACCCTGACATCCACCTGAATCTTCTTCTTTCCGCCCAATCTGTAAAACTCTTTTTCCTGTAGAAATCTGAGGAGCTTCTTTTGGAGAGTAAAGTCTAGATCACCTATCTCGTCAAAAAATATAGTTCCACCGTTTGCCATCTCGATAAGTCCGATTTTATTTTCATAAGCACAAGTAAAGGCTCCCTTATCATATCCGAAGAGTTCGCTCTCCATAAGTTCCGAAGGAATTGTGGTACAGTCAATGGGAATAAAGGGATTATCAGCCCTCAGGGAGGTGTAATGAATTGCCCGGGCAACCAGCTCCTTACCGGTGCCGCTTTCACCTAAGATGAGCACATTGGCGTCGGTCTTGCTTACACGCTGAATCATTGTAAAGACTTCCTGCATTGGCTTTGATTTGCCTATAATGTTGAGAAACTGGTAACTCTCCGGAAAGCCCTCACGGAAGAATGCCTTGTTGTCGCGAAGGGCGTCACCAATCACCGATACCATAACATTGAGATTTACGGGCTTTGTCAGATAGGTGAAGGCACCCTTCTTCATTGCATTAACAGCCTTCTCAATCGTACCGTATGCAGTCATCAGAATTACCGGAGTGTTAGGCGAATGGACCTTTACCTTCTCTAAAAGTTCCTCTCCGTTCATCCCGGGAAGCTTGTAATCAGACACAACAATATCATAGGATGTCGTTTTAAGTTTTTCAATTGCATCCTCGGCAGTCAGGGAGGTCTCAACTTCAAACCCCTCTTTTTTCAATGTGGCAGAGACCACCTTTAGACTGTTAATCTCGTCATCTACTATTAATGCCTTGTATTTCATGACTCACCGGCAGTTGAATCGTAAATTTACTTCCCTTTTTAGGAACGCTCTCCACAAGTATATCACCACCATGCTCCTTTATGATCTTTTTCGAGACAGCCAGTCCCAGCCCTGTCCCCCTCGTCTTGGTTGTGAAAAAGGGATTAAAGATGTTCTGCATGTCCTTTTCATCGATGCCCTTTCCATTGTCCTCAACAGTTATATAGATTGAGCCGTTTGATGCATAACCCTTTATGACCACCTCACCGTCGCGGCCTATTGCATCAAAGGAATTAACTATCAGATTAATCAGCACCTGCTTTATCTGATTATAATCAAATCGGGCAATGGGAATATAGTCGTCAACTTCGGTTTTCACCGTTATGTTATGCTCCCTTGCCTCCTGGGAAAGAAGGGAAACGGTATCGTTAATCACCCTTTTTACATCCGAGGGAACAGGCTCCGGTTTCAGAGGGCTTGCGAAATTAAGCAGAGTTGCAGTGAGTTTGTTTATTCTTGAAACCTCATCATAGATTATCTTTACAAACTCCTTTAACAACTCGCCCTTGAAATTCTTGCTTATGTAAGTGGCTGCACCACCTATCGCATTAAGAGGATTCTTGATCTCATGGGCTAAAGTGGCTGCCAGTTCTCCTGTAGCAGCAAGTCTGCTGAGCCTGTCCTGCTCGGCTATGGCATGTCGCAGCTTACCCACCATCTCATTAAAGGCGCCGGAAAGCTCTCCTATCTCATCATTGCTGGTAACCTCTATCCTCTTGTTGAACCCCTCATCCACAAGGCTATTAACCGAGTCTTTCAGGTTAAGAATAGGCTTTATAAGTCTTATTATCAGACCAAGACCGAACAGAAGAGCCGAAGCAAGGGTTATGAGAAGCAACAGGAAAATAAGCAAACGCCTGCCCATAATTTGAATGGGATGGATATTCTCATAAAAAACTATGGTTCCGAAAACCAACAAAGGAATGGCTGCAAGAAGACTGAAGGCTGACAGTGCCCTGTATAATATGCTTCCGCCCAGCTTATCGAACTCCTCACGATTCATACTGATGTAGAGGGTAACAAACCCGATCGGCCTTAAAAGATGTCCGTAAAGCCATACGGAAGAGCCTATGGGAGCTGGGAAGAATAACAGAACCGCCGAAATGCATATCATTGCATGTCCTATGGCAGAATAAACAAAGTTTTTGCTCCTTGTACGGTAGTAAGCAGCAATATAAAGCATAAAAACAACCCCTGACAGATAGGCAACACTGATCCAGACAAGGGGACGGAAATCACCGAATATGGGAAACGCTGCATATACATCCGGGTACAGAAGCAAAAGAAGCGGAAGATAAAGAAATGGAAGCAACCTCATCCTCCAGGGCTTCTCAGCCGAGATAGCCATCATCAGGGTAAACAGTCCAAAGCAGTAACCTACCAGGGTCTGGTAAAGGATGTTTTCATCCAGATGCAGGGCATGTACTGTTGCATGAATGGCACTGCTGAGTCCCAGAATGGCAAAAGCCCCTGATAGTAAAAAGAGGCGACTCTTTTTCTCGTAATTCGACTCTTTCTTGTAAGCAAGGCTGGCAAGAAAGGCCCTTCTGGATATGGCAAAGCATGCAAAGGAAATAAGGACTTCCTCGACAATATGGTAGGTAATAAGGTATTCCTCCCCTACCCCGTACTGAACCCAGTTATTCATACTTAAAAACATCCTTATTG
>JALUAR010000023.1 GCA_027050975.1 Thermodesulfovibrio sp. | reverse complement strand
CTCCTGTACATACGACAAACTTTTATTGCTAATTTTCGTTTGAAAAAGTTTTTTTACTTATCCCTTCGGCAAGTATCTTTATAACCATATCGGAATGAAGTTCCGGATCAGTTTTGCCTTTCAAAACCGGCTCTTTTATCATTCCCATTATGATCTCTATCAATACATCGGGCTCCACATCCTCTCTTATGTATCCCTTGCCAATGCCTTCCTTAATGATTGAGCCCAGCAGGTCTCTCAGAGTACATATCTTTTCATAACAGTTCTTTAGCTTCTTGCTGAAAAGACTGCTCTCTTCCTGCTGAAGCACAAGGAAAAAAGTCCTTTTTTCATGGAAAAAATGGGCAAGTTCACGTACAAAAAAGGCAAGATTTTCCACAGGGTCTGTTTTGTCAAATCTTGCCTTCAGCCTCTGCAACATACTGTCAAGGCCCTGATGCAGTAAAGAGGCATAAAGGGCCTCCTTCGATTTGAAGTGATAATAGAGTGTTCCCTTTGCAACCCTTGCCCTGCGAGCTATCTCGTCCATGGCCACTTTGTGATAGGGCTGGGTTGAGAATAGCTCGGTTGCTACATTAAGAATCGCCTCTTTTTTCTGCTGTGTGGTCCTCATGTATTTATTTTACTGACCGGTGAGTCAATTTGTCAATAAGTTTATTTATCAATAAACTTTACAACCCAGGGGCAGGTCTTCTATGAACGGCTTATTAACATTATCTTCTATCCCCCCTTAGAGGTCGAAAAATCTCCTGATTTCTTCAGCCTCTTCATTTATTCTCTTTTCTATCATCACGATGTCATCCCCACTCAGTCCACATTCAAGGAAGAGGCTTTCCATTTCATCAACCCATTTGCCATCAGAGGCTTCATCTTTGTCCATACTTGAAATAATTCCTTCAGCAAAATACACAGTAGAGGCAACCCCCACATGTTTTGAACAGGCTTTTATATCATGGTGACACTTCACTGCTGTTATGATCTCCTCGGGTATTAACATTCCCTCAAGAAACCATCCGGCAACCTCTGCATGGTCTGTTCCGAATATACGTCTTTCTTTTTCGGAAAGCCCCTCTTCGAACATAAAATCCCTGTATCTGTCCGGGTAAAGACTGAAGAAGACAAGGCGGCCGATATCATGAAGCAGCCCTCCCAGAAAACAGACCCCTGCTGTTGTAACGGGTATCTTTCCGCAAAGCTCAGATGATGCAATAGCCACTTTATATGAATGGACCCAGAGCTTCTTCATTTTCTTCGCCTCTGTCTTTGAGAAGAGTTCAAAAACTGACATACTGATGGCAATGCTCTTGACAAGGTCAAACCCCAGGATAAGCACTGCCTGGTCTATGTTATTTATCATTCCAGAATGTCCAAAGTAAGGGGAATTAGCCATTGCAACAACTCTTTCCGCAAGGCTCTGATCATGCTCTATTATCTTGCCAAGATCCATATATGATTTTGACTCATCAGCTATGGTCTCCATAATCCTTCTCATAATCACCGGTATGGTGGAAATAGTTTTGAGTTTTTCTAAATCTTTTTTTATATTTATCATTCAACCCTCCTATAGAGACTGATTAGCTCCTTCAGTTTATTAATCTGCAGAGGTTTGCTCAAAACATTAATACCCTCCCGCTTTCTGGCCAATTCGACCTCACATGATATGGTATCTCCGGTTAGCAGAAAAAGCCTTTCCAAAGGCATATATGCTTTTGCCATCTGAATAAATTTGATACCATCCATTTCAGGCATCCTGTAATCAACCAGCACAAGGTCTATCATTTCTCTTTTCAGTAACTCCATGGCCTTCAAAGGAGAAGCAGTCAGAATCACCTCCTGGCCCAGATACTCCAGTATATCCTTCAGAAACTCTCGAATCATCTGATCGTCATCAACAATCAGTATCCTCAATGGGATCGATTCTGCCTCCGCATGAGGAAGATCTATTGTAAAAAGCCTTCCCTCGTCCGTGATTGAGAAGGAAACCCTGCCGGATTCCTTCTCAATAAGCTCCAACACCAGCTGAGTCACATAATTATCAATGTCACCCGTTGATACTATATCTTTTATCCTGATCTCGACCCGACCGGAAAAGGCCAGGGTTTCTATGTACAGATCCTTTTCGCCTTCAATCACTTCATAGAGTTTCACTATATTCATTAAGATAAAGAGCAGACTCCTTAAGAGATTTGTCTGCTTCCCCTTTACCAGAAGCTTCTCCGGAGAGGAACAAAAATGCACCGAGATATTACGAGTCCTCATCTGATAATCCATCAAAGAGAGCACCCTCTGTATAACCTCATTTACTTCATAAACAGAGACGGAATTTTCGTATGGAGTCTGAGCCATTAACTCAACATACTCCTTTGCAAGTTTCAGTGTCTCAACAACTGTCTCTATACTGCCTGAAAGCGCCGTCTCTTTTACACTCTCTTTCAGGTCAGTTAATATAAATAGAACTTCCCCTAATAGACGTTTAATCTCCCGGGAGGCTTCTGCTCTGAAAATCGCTTCTTTATCAGAGAAGTTTCCAGGCTGATTTTCTCTGTCTTTGTCCATAATCCCTCCTTTTATCGGACGAAGAAAGAGTAAACTTTAATATTGCAGGAGAAATGACAAATCATAAATGGTGTTACTGGTTTTGAGGTGATTTCTCTCTGCAACTACGGAGTAAAACATAAATCGCGCCCAGCCCGCCGTCACATGCCCTGGCTGTTACGTAAGCCACAATCCACTTTCTGAAGTCTCGCTCAAGCCACTTCAGCACGGCCTCCTTTAATATTGGTCTGCCCTGCGACCTGAGCCCCCTACCGTGAATAACCTTGACACAGGACAGCCCTCTTTTCATTGCTCCCAGGATAAACTCTCGTAACTCCTCCTTTGCCTCCTGAAGTGTATAACCGTGGAGATCGATGAAGTCCTGCACGGAAATCCTCCCCTCATGAAGCACTCTGACAATTTGCCCCTTGTATGGTGGGTTAACCCACTCCACATACTCCTGTGTATTAACAAGGGGAATTCCGACCCTTCCCTCGACTATCCCCCTCAAAATCGAAAGGGTCTCTCTCTCCTGTCTATTGCCACGGTGTCTTGGCACCGCCTTCTTCGGACTGGTATAGGGAATAGTGCTAAACTCCTTAATCTCCTTTACCCCCTTCATAGCCATGCGAAATAGCTCTTCTTCATCAATAGAGCCATTCTCCCCTGTTGAAACTTCAGGGCTGTGAAGCTCCTCCTCGACTTTCAGTTCCTTGAGACATTCAAAGGGCCTATAGCTCAGACCTGACATGCCATTGCCTCCGGCTCATGAGCACACTCTCGCTTTATCCATTTACACCATCGATCAACCATCCTTATCGGCTCAGGCAGCCTGTATTTAGAACAGCTTAGAACCGTCTTGATAGCATCATCCAGGGAGACCATATGCCCGGGTGATACAAATACAGGCTTAACAGCTGCACGGGTTCTGAGTACAGCTCCCACAATCTCGCCCTCATAGTAGAGATAACTGTAACTGCCACGCTCACCGCCGGGCTCTTTATACTCACCCACAAGTCTTGATTTTGCACATCCGATGGATGGGGTCCGGAGAAACACTCCCAGATGTGAAGCAATCCCCATTCTCCTGGGATGGGCAATACCCTGTCCGTCAAAGATTATCACATCCGGCCACAGCTTCAGCTTCCGAAAGGCAGCAACAATGGCAGGGCCTTCTCTGAAGGAGAGATAACCGGGAACATAGGGGAAAGGTGTTTCCGTTACGGAAAAGGCAGAGTCTATAATCTCCATACTCTTGTAATCAAACACAATAACAGCTCCTATGGTTTTGGCACCTATAAAGGCAGCATCAACTCCTGCTATTCTTTTTACAGTTCCCTTAAATGGCTCTATACGGACCTGCCCTGCCAGGGTCTCCTGAACTCTAATTGCCTCCTTTATTGTTACCGGCCACAGGAACATGATTTCAATATATCAGATTTCACCCTTACCGTCAAGGCATTTGTACAGAAAATCATCACTTATCAGAAAGCGTTTGAAATTTGGTGATTCCATAGGAAAAATTGTATAATGTAAAAAATGTCCTAAAAGGATACAAATGAAAGATCCATCCAGCTATTCGATTCTGCTTGTTGACGATGATCCCTCGGTAAGGGATGTTCTTAAGACCCTGCTAGTTGAGGCTGGGTATACGGTTTATGATTTCGGAGATCCAGAAGAGGCGCTGAAACTGATTTCTCAAAAGCCCATCCATTTAGTGATATCCGACATAGTAATGCCTCGTATGGATGGCCTAACCCTTTTACGCAATGTGCGTCTAAAGAATCCGGACCTGCCCGTTATCCTCATCACCGCCTATCCTGAAACAGACATAACAATAGAGGCATTGAAGCATGGAGCTTCTGACTTTATTATCAAACCCTTCAAGATGGAACAGGTGCTCCACTCCGTTAAAAGGGCATTGAACTATTATGAGGTGATTCTGCTTAACAAGCAGTACAATGAAAGACTGGAACAGACCGTGCTCGAGAGGACCAGGGAACTGAGAGAGGCCCTCAAAATGGTAAAAGAGGCAAGCAGGGAGATTATAGAGCGGCTGACAATAGCAGCAGAGTACAGGGATGAAGACACTGCATCACATATCCGTAGAATAAGCAGGTATAGCAAATTAATTGCTGAGGAGTTCGGGATGCCTCTTGAATTTGTGGAAAACATTGTTCAGGCATCTCCCATGCATGACGTTGGCAAGATAGGAATACCTGATGGTATTCTTCTTAAAAAAGGTCGTCTCACCGAGGAAGAGTTTGAGGTTGTAAAGTCCCACACCACAATAGGCTATGAGATTCTTAAGGGCTCAAAATATCCGGTCCTGCAGATGGGTGCCACAATAGCTCTTACCCACCACGAAAGATGGGACGGAACAGGCTATCCCAAGGGGTTGAAAGGCGAGGAGATTCCTTTGGAAGGAAGAATCGTCATGCTGGTTGACCAGTATGATGCCCTGCGGTCACCTCGACCATATAAAGGACCTTTAACACATGAGGAGGCTTACAAAATAATAACCGAAGGAGACGGCAGGACCATGCCGGAGCATTTTGATCCCAAGGTTCTTGAAACATTCAAGCGTGTTCATAAGGAGTTTGATCGGATTTATCTAGATAACCTGTGATCTTGCAGAACGAACATATCTGTCCGCTACTTGGCAACCCGCACACCCTGCATTGAAAAGGACCCCCTTTTGAATCTCCTGTTTCTGCTCCGTCAGGCTCTACAGCTGCGTTCTCACTCAAACCCTTTAAATTCCCTTTTCTCTTCCTGTAGAGAAACTGTAAATAAAAGAAGTGTTTGGTGCCGGGGCTCTGTAATTCGATTCTGTTCAGGGCCTCTTTGTAAAGCAGGCTTGTCGAATCATGGCTCATCGGACACTCATCCCTAAGATATGTTATTCGATTCAAAAAGGCATATGCGGCAATCTCCTGCTCCGTAAGTCTGCACAAAGGTTTTACCTTCCTCTTTAGCCCCTTCTCCTCCTCCAGAACAGGATACTGCTTTTGTACAAACTCCAGCTGCCACCGAAGGAGATTACCAAGCAGCCGTGCTGCCTCGTCATCAAGATTATGGCCTGTAGCAACAACATTATAACCCTCCTCAAGGGCCACCTTGTTGAAGTAGTACCTCTTAACTACTCCGCAGGTTGAGCAGTCGGTCCTTTTGGCAGCACGGGCCAGATCCTTTATCGGAGCCACAGCCTTTGAAAACTCCACTACCTTAAGCTCCCGTCCGAGGCTTTTTGCCATATCCTCACAGAGCCTTCTCGACCTCTTAGAGTACTCACCTATGCCAAGGTCAATGTACAGCCCTGTTGTGTCATAATTGAGTTCATGAAGGATATGCCAAAGCGTCAGACTGTCCTTGCCTCCCGACACACACACCAGTATCCTGTCCTTTCTGCTGAACATTCTGAACTCTCTTATAGCACGTTGAACCTGCCTCTTGAAGAAGTCAAGAAAATGCTCCTTGCAAAAGGCGGAGTTATGCCTGGGCAGGGCAATTACTGCAGTCTCTCTACAGATGCGACACTTCAAGGCTACCCCCGCTTATTACCGGTATAAGCTCGATTGTATCATCATCCTCGATCATTCGGTCAGGTGTGAGGAGTTCATCTCCCCTTACAATCAGCACGGTGTTTTCCAAAATGTTCAGCCTCCTCAGGATAGCCCTGATCTCCCTGGGCCCTTTTACCTCTATGGTCTTTCCGTCGGGAAGTATAATCTTTGCCATACTCTATATTATCACTTCTGTTATGAGTGAATCTTCTTAAGCAACCATGCCATGTTCTGCCCAAGGGTCTTCATGGTCCTTATGCCTTCTTCATCATCCTTAACCTGGCCCGGGTCCCTGCCTATGGCAAGGTTCCAGTAAACAGAACCAGGCACTATCATCTGTCCAATCAGGAAAAAGTGGTTAATAGAGTTAAAGACATGAGTGGCTCCGCCTCTTCGTACAGCCACGACAGCAGCTCCCACCTTTCGCCTGAACATATCTTCATTTGCACGGGCAACCATGCCTGCTCTTTCAATAAGTGCCTTTGTGTTGGCTGTAACATCGGCAAAATATGTGGGTGAGCCTATCAGGATTCCATCAGCCTGAAGCATCTTCTCAATGTATTCGTTCATGGAATCAGCCTCTTGGGCACAGCGCCTGTTTTTGTTCTGAAAACATTTGTAACAGGC
>JALUAR010000022.1 GCA_027050975.1 Thermodesulfovibrio sp. | reverse complement strand
TATTTAATCTATATCATGTAACTACACAAAAAAACTTGGTATATTTTTCGTAAGGTTAAAAAAACAAACCAGAACTAAAAAGACCGGCACAGTAACACTGTTTAACTCTGATGAAGGACAAGAATTGAGCGAACATACCGCTCGGATGAGGCGATGGCTTATCTTTTAGACGGTGAAACAGAGATGACCGTCTCCGGGGAGATGTTTAACTTAAAGACAGGAGAAATGTTCATCATGCCTGTAAATGAGTCCCATGCTTTAAAAGCAAAAAAGAAATATAAAATGTTACTGTTATGATCAAGTCTTGAATTCGTTAAAATTCCGGTAGGCTTATTATAATGGAGCATTGATAAAAGAAATTGGCATAAGTCAAAAAATAGAAATGCACATAACATTAAAAAAGAAAGGAGGAGATGAATTATGAAATCCTGCAAACGTTCAAGTATCGTATTGGTGGCAATCGTTTTTGTAATATCACTTTGGGTTAGTCCGGACAACGTCTTCGCCCATTGTGATACCATTGATGGTCCGGTGATCCAAGATGCTAAGGTAGCTCTCAAGAAAGGCGATATAACACCGGTTCTTAAATGGATAAAAAAGGAGGATGAGCAGGAGGTTAGGGATGCTTTCAGGAAAACCTTAAGGGTTCGTGAAAAAGGCGAAGAAGTGCGAGAAATTGCAGATTATTACTTCTTTGAGACCCTGGTTCGAATTCACCGTGCCGGGGAGGGAGCTCCGTATACAGGGTTGAAGCCCGCTGGCAGCGTCGAGCCAGCCGTTGCGGCCGCAGACAATGCTTTGCAGACGGGATCGATAGACAAACTCGCCGACAAGATATCTAACGCCGTACGTAATGAAATAAAGAGGCGGTTTAGGGAGGTCATTGATAAAAAGAAGCGCGCTGACAAAAGCGTTGAAGCCGGCCGAGAGTTCGTTGAGGCTTATGTGCAGTATGTTCATTTTATAGAGAGTATCCACAATTTGGTCGCAAAGGAGTCGGAACATCAGCATGCCAGGAAACACGAACACTAATTTTGTCGAACACTTATAAAGCCTCCTTTTGATGGATTTTTGGTTAAAACATCATACCGCATTACGGTATAATTTAAGGAGGTCTTATTAGTATCAAGGCGCTGCACCTGACCGCTATTCCGCTGCATTCCATAGCGGCAGGTGCGCTTGGCCGTATACACAGGATATAAAGATGAAAAGACTGCCAATATATTTTTCGATATGCTTCTTAATTATTTTTAGCAATACAAATAAGACATTCAGCCAAATAAGTTCTGCACTATAAATAGTAAGGATTTATCGTGGTTAATTGCAGATATAAGCGTTAGTTATCCAGGCCAATATCCTGACGATAAAAATTTGGAAATATCAAAACCGTATTTTGAATCATGGGATATTGTTAAATCTAAAAGAGAAAATACAATATCGGATTTAATCTTTCTGGTCCTGAAAATCAGTGCATTTCCTGCAGCTTCATCTCTCAGAACGGCATAAAGAACCTGTATTCTTTAATAAAATCCTTAAAGGTCTTTGCTGTCAGTGTTGAGGGTTCATTCTCGATGCTCACAGTATAGAACTTTCTCCTGAGTTTCTTGCCCTTAATAGGCAGTATTCTAATCAGGTCATCCTTTACAGCCTTGAAGATGGCCCATTTTGAGACAAAGGAGATACCTGTTCCTGCCTGTACCATCTGGATGATCAGTTCTGGATTATCAATCGTCATGGATATCCTTATCTTTTCAGGATCGATCCTGTTGACCTCAAAGAACTCTTCTATAAATTCCCTCAATCCAGAGCCTTTCTCAGGCATGATAAAGGGCTGTGTAAGGAGGTCATCCGGTGCAATCTCATCCTTTTCTGTCAGTGGATTATCATCTGATGCAATTACAACAATCTCATCCTCTGCTAACTCCTCTGAGGATACGGTTGTATTCTTTATGTTCCCTTCAACTACACCAAGGTCTATGGTTCCCTTCTCAAGGAGACCTATAACCTTCTCTGTACTGGCAACTGTGAGTTCCATCGTTACTTCAGGATATTTTTTCAAGAAACTATAAAACACCTGTGGAAGTAGATATGTTGCTACTGTTGGAGTTGCTCCAAGATACAGGGCACCCTTAACCTTTCTGGCAATACGGTAAACATCGTCCTCCATTTCTCTGTAAAGGGCAAGAATCCTCTTTGCATGCTGATAAAAGACCCTTCCAGCAGGTGTAAGTGATATGGTTCTGGAATGTCTGTTTACAAGCCTTACTCCAAGTTCGTCTTCAAGGTTTTTAATGAGGTGGCTCATTGCGGACTGGGTTATAAACTTTGCCTCTGCCGCCTTGGAAAAGCTCTTCATTTCTGCAAGAAGACAGAACGCCTTTAATCTATGGTCTTCCATAGAGTTATTGTAATGTATCAAATGTATATTTTCAAATACCTGAACAAGAGCCGGTCATTCTCACGAAGAATAGATGAAAAAAATTCATTAAATCAATGAATAAAACGAGTTTGACTTTTAAGTGAGATAAGCCTTATTTTTATCTGTAAGATGGGCAGGAAAAGAACAAAACTGGTTATTGCATCAACCAGTAGTACGCAGAATTCGGGCCTCTTTGATATCCTGATTCCTGCATATGAGAGGGCCTCTAACTATAATGTCAAGGTTGAGGTTATTGCGGTGGGTACAGGGAAGGCGATAAGGATTGCGAAAAGGGGGGAGGCTGATCTGCTCTTTGTCCATGATCCCTTCAGAGAGGAGAAGTTTGTTGCAGGTGGGTATGGTGTCAACAGGAGGGTGGTTATGCACAATGATTTCGTGATAGCTGGTCCGGAAGATGACCCTGCTGGAATAAAAGGGTTGAGTAGTGCGTCAGAGGCGTTTGAACATATTGCCGAGACAGGTTCACCCTTTGTTTCCAGGGGCGATGACTCAGGCACAAACATGAAAGAGCTTGATATATGGGAGGATGCCGGTATTAATCCCAGGGGTAAGGGATGGTACTTTGAGACTGGGGCAAAGATGGGAGACACCCTGCTTGCAGCAGACCGGAAGAGGGCCTATACCCTCACTGATATGGGAACATTTATAAATTATAAACCGGGGATTGATCTGGAGGTTTTTGTAAAAGGTGACCCTGTTCTCAGAAATCAATATAGTGTAATTGCCGTTAATCCTGACAGGTTCCCTGATGTCAGATACAGAGAGGCCATGGACTTTATTGCCTTTGTAACATCACGTGAGGGACAGAAAATAATCGCAGACTTCATGAACAATGGTGTCAGGCTCTTTACTCCGGACGCAGTACCTTCTGTAGCAGGGTCTGAGAAAGATTAATTGATTGTAATTCATCTATCCGGAAAATGCAAAGGAGGATTCTTTATGAGGTTCTTAAGGAATTGTATCTGGATGTTTCTTATTCTATCTATGTTGAATGTATCAATGGGCTCTGCCGAGACAAGGATACGGTGTGCATCAACCACGAGCACACAGAACTCCGGACTCTTTGATTATCTCCTGCCGATCTTTGAGAGAGAGACAGGCATAAAGGTGGATGTGGTGGCTGTTGGCACAGGGGCTGCCCTTGAGATCGGCAAGAGAGGTGATGCGGATGTGGTGTTTGTCCATGCAAAAGAGGATGAGTTGAGGCTTGTGAAAGAGGGGTACTTTGTTAATCGGCATGACGTCATGTATAATGACTTTATTATTGTGGGGCCTCCTGATGACCCTGCAGGAGTAAAAGAACTCAGGTCAGCCTCTGAGGCATTCAGAAAGATAAGCAGGGTGAAGGCACCCTTTGTCTCAAGGGGAGACAATTCCGGAACACACAAGAAGGAGTTAAAGATCTGGAGGAAGGCAGGTATAAACCCCGGTGGAAATAGGTGGTATCTTGAGGTTGGACAGGGTATGGGTAAGACCCTGAGAATCGCCAATGAAAAAAGGGCATATACACTCACTGACAGGGGTACATGGCTTGCACTGAAAGATAAGGAGAGGTTTGATCTGGAGATAATGGTTGAGGGCGATAAGATGCTCTTTAATCAGTACGGAGTGATGGCTGTCAATCCTGAAAGACATCCCCATGTGAAATACAAGGAGGCTATGAGGTTTATCAACTTTCTTATTTCAGAGAAGGGACAGAGGGCGATAGCCGGATTCAGGGACTCCCGCGGTAATCAGCTCTTCTACCCAGATGCCAAAGGTTTTAAAAGGTAAGGGCATTGAATGAGATACTGCTTGCATTCAGGAAGGCATTCTATCTGATCATCTCCCTTGACAGGGAACTGATTGAAATCGTATCGCTTTCACTCTGTGTCTCCCTTACTGCTATTTTAATAGCCTCGGTGACAGGGATTATATCTGCCTCCCTTCTGGCCTTCAGGAGGTTTCCCATGCGAGGGTTGATCATCAATCTTCTCAATACCTTTATGGGGCTTCCTCCGGTTGTGGTGGGACTACTGTTGTATTTGATTCTTTCAAGGAGTGGGCCTTTAGGGTTTCTGGGGCTTCTTTATACTCCTTCAGCAATGCTCATCGCCCAGGCAATACTTGCCTTTCCAATAATAGCTGCCATGAGTTATTCCTCTATAAACTCTGTGAGTCCGGATATAAGGCTGGCTGCTCTTGGTCTTGGAGCCACCAGGGTGCAGGCATCGATAGCTGTTGTCAGGGATGCCAGATACGGGATCATCTCATCTGTGATGGCAGGTCTTGGCAGGGTGATGGCAGAGGTGGGTGCTGTGCTTATCGTAGGAGGAAACATTGCCGGTTATACAAGGGTAATGACCACCACGATAGCCCTTGAGTACGATAAGGGTAATTTTTCCCTTGCAATTGCACTGGGCATAATACTGCTTCTCATCTCTCTCTGCATCAACTCGGTGATGTATCTGCTCCAGAGGAGGGTCTCTAAATGAATCTGACAATGAAGAACGTATCAAAGAGCTATGGTGGTTGTGTCGCCATAGAGGACTGCACTCTTACCATTAAGCCAGGCACATTTAATGCGATCATCGGTCCGAACGGTAGTGGTAAGTCAACTCTACTCAGGATTGCCTCTTTGCTTGAAGAGCCTGACAGGGGAGAGGTGACATACAGTGACAGTACCGGTGTGCTGAAGAAGGATATTTCTCTGAGGAGAAGGATAGCCGTTGTGCTGGCAGGAAACACTCTCTTCAATGACACTGTCTTCAATAATGTTGCTTACGGGCTCCGTATCAGGGGATATAAAAGGCATATTATATCCGATAAAGTGCATGATATACTTGGCAGATTTCAACTCTCGGACAGAGCACGCAGGAATGTCCGGACACTTTCAACAGGTGAAGCACAGCGGGTTGTAGTGGCAAGGGCATTGGTTACAGAACCTTGGTATCTCTTTCTTGACGAGCCCACGGCATCTCTTGATCCTGTTAACACCGAGTTAATTGAGGCTGTACTGAGAGAGTACAGTTTTAGAGACGGTATGACCATTGTGATGATCACCCATAACATGTTTCAGGCAAAGAGGCTTGCAGACAGGATCATCTTTATGTACAGGGGGAGAATTATTGAAGATGCAGACAGCAGCAGGTTTTTTACCAGTCCTGAAGATGAACTTGCACGCAGGTTTATATCCGGGGACATGGTATGGTAAGGTTATGATGAGTTGCGATGGCCTCGTCTGAGCATTTTCTCTTCCAGGGAATGGTTAGTATGTGAGAGGGTGCTGTAGCACCCTCTCACAGTTTTTAATACGCACCTGTTGACATGACCGGACTGAGGGGTTCGATCTTTCCGTTCTTTATACGCCAGTTGTAGATATCCTCAAGATCCTTATAAATAAGCATTATCTGGAAGAATCCGTGCCACTGTGCATAATCAGGCCCATCCATTGCAGCACCCTGTCTTGCCCTTCTGCCTGCGTGATGCCAGAGGAAGTAGTACAGCTCCTGGAAGGGGTCCTTCCACTTGTCTTTTTTCAGGAGTCCTCTTTTCTTCAGGTCTTCTAACATAGTCTGTGCCTTCTCTACATAAAAGTTGTACAGTCCTATAGCGCTGTCAAACTTGTTAAAGTAGTTGTCAATAAAGACCCCTGAATGACAGTTGCTGCAGACCTTTTTCATGAGTTTCCGTCCTTTTTCACCATCACCCCTTTCTCCTGTTCGTACTACACTTTTTACATGAGCCATGTCCCATTTAAGTCTCTCATTGACATTGTGCGTGGTGCTCAGTTCTCCTATCCCGCTCATATGACAGGTGGCACAGGTAGGTGCCCTGTAATCTCCGGGTTCCCAGGCATCTGGAGCGCTATCCCACTTCCATTCGTCTCCTTCTGTAAGGTAGAGCTTGCCATGGCTGCTTTCATAATATATCTCAATTGTCGGATGGTCAGGTCCCATGTGACACTTTGCACAGGCCTCTGGTTTCCGTGCTTCGGAGATCTTAAAGCTGTGTCTGTTGTGGCATACGGTACAATTACCTTTGCCACCGTCAGGATATCTCGTACCGACTCCTGCAGGCCATGAGGAGTTTGTGGGTTTATTATTCTTGTCAAGCTCAACCTTCATTCCATGACACATCTGACAGCCCGTCTGTCTCAGTGCAAGGCTCCGCTTGTCTGACTTTGGCATACCGGCAAAGATACCGCCTTCAAGCTCGTACATAAGTTTCTGATACTTTGGGTTTTCAATTACAGGCGAACCAGCCAATTTGGCATGGGCACTCTTGCTGAACTGTTCAACCTCTGTGGGATGACACCTTTCACAGGTCTTTGGACTCACCATAGGCGAAGTATAAATGCCTGGCATGGTCTTCTTCACACCCTCACACTGGCTTGCCATAGGCGAGTTTTTCGGTACAACATGACAGTCATAACAGGACACACCGGCATGTGCCATCCTGCTGTTCTTCCAGTCCTCAACGATTCCGGGAGTCACCTTTGCATGGCAGTCAATACACTTGAGAGCCTCCTCAGTGTATCCCCGTTTTAGTTCGATTTTCTTGGGAGCAAGATTCGGATACTTTTCCGAGAATGCAATAGTTGTTAATGTCAATACCACTAAAGTGGTAATAAGTAAAATCGTTCTATGCCTCATTTACCTCCTCCTTTAAAGCTTTTAATAATTGTCAATATTCAGTAAGTATGAATCTTGAGTTTGGAACCTGTTACTTATCACCTCCTATCTCATCTGTTATGAAAGTTCATTCAGAGCATCCTTCAGGTCTTTGTGACCTATATTGTTGTGACAGGTAACACAACTCCTGTTTGTCTGGCCTGTCTCATATGCCCTGTGTGCCCTGAAAGCCTTAAGGGAGATTTCAGGAGCTACCAGACTTTTGTGGCAGGTTTTACATCCCCTGTCGTACTCACCCTTGAGGTAACTACGGTTTTTTTCAACTACAGATAACCAATCGATCTCTTTCTTGGTAATGTGGGCACTGTAATGACTGATCCCCTTTTTAGCCTTTTTGTAAAGGTACGCAGCCATGTTCGAATAAGGCAAATGACAATCAACGCACTTTGCTCGCACCACACCTTTTTCTGCCCTGCCATGAACCGATTCTTTCCATGTTTCGTAAAAGAGTCCCATCTCGTGACATGACGCACAGAATTCCACCCTGTTTGTGCTCTTGATGACTGAGGCAACCGTTAAAGAGAATGCAGTCATAACCACAATGGCCATTGATGCTACAATCAAAAGGACCATGCCTTTTGTCTGAATCTTTCTCATCCTGAACCTCCTTAAGAGATGATTGTTTTTTGACGACAGCAAACCGTATGCCAATTGCTAATGTATTGAAAATAAAGGATAAAACTATCTCCGGATATGTGACACTTTTGTATGGTTTTACAATTTTGTTATTACAATTTTGTTAAGAAAAAAGAGGTTCAGGTCCTGAATTGTGAATTCTTAAGACCTTATCTTTTAAGAAATTTGACTTAACAAAATTTCTCTTATATAATCATTGCAAGGAAGCAAGAGAGAGGAGTTTTGTGTGCGGCAGTACGACTGTAACAGGACGCCTTAAAAGAAGGCTGAATGAGTATGACTTCGAATCAATGCGGAGAGGATAGAACCTGTTGTTACAGCCCTTACGTAAAAAATGAAACCGGTTGTATACCTGAAAAATGTATAAGCACTTCATAATAAAAGTTTTCATGCCTGATCTTATACTTTTTGTTTTATTTGAAAATGCTTTTGCAGTATCCGTATTAAATTATCAATTCGAAGAAATAAAAGGTCAGGCACTGATCTGTATTCCTGATGGAAAGGGGTCTTTTCCTGCGGTAGTTTATAACCATGGTAAAATCGTAGACATACTAGGCTACAAAGAGGCAATCAAGCGAGGTTATGATCTTAAGGGGATCTGCCAGACACTTGCCAATGATGGATTCCTGGCATTCATTCCCATACGAAGTAGCGGAAAAGGAAATATCCCCGGTCACAAGAAAGAGGTTTCACATGCTGTTGATTATATAAAGAACCATCCAAAGGTAGATCCATCAAAGATTGCACTCATGGGGTTTTCTCGTGGAGGCCTTCTTACGCTTATGGTGGGCGTCGAGAGAAATGACTTACAGGCACTTATCATTTTAGCACCAGCCCCAGGACGTGGACACTTTGCTGAAGCGGTTCAGCATGTATCCAAGATCAATGTACCTGTCTTACTTCTGGTAGAAACGGGAGACAGCCCTATAATAATAAAAGATTACGAGATGCTTGAGCAGGCGCTAAGAAAGCATAAAAAAGAGGTTCAAGCCATTCGTTACAATCGAGGTGGCGGACATAGGCTCTTCTGGAGCGTGGGGTACTATTGGAAAGATGTAAGAGCTTTTCTTTACAGGTTTCTCAAGAGGGATTGAACAACTCTATTGTGTGAATATGCCCTCTGTTGTGTGAAATTGCTCATTTTATCCAGTTTTATCATTCCAAATATTCAGACATCTCCGGAGCTTTAAGATATAAAAAATCCTTCTTTATCAAATAGTTTAGTGGTAGCTGCCCAAAAGGGTGATTTTTGTCCTGAAGAGCATAATATCATTTGCATAATTTTTGCTTGAGTTTAAAAGGGGAAAAAGGAGGGAGGTAAATAATGTACATAATCGTTCTTTTGTTTTCTGTTTTTTTGTTTTTCATTTCCTGTCCTTTCTCTTCTGTAAAGGCACAGATCAGTGGGCCATGTGCCAACTGCCACACAATGCATAATAGTCAGGATGCAACATTTATGGCAACATACGGAGCCACGGGACAGTCCTGGAAAGGAACAGGTCCATATCCTTCACTTCTGAAAGGTGACTGTTTAGGCTGCCACGGGATGGGATTACCCAATAAGATAGTAAACTTGGGTGGTAGTGAAATCCCTCAGGTCTTCCATACAGACCCAACAGGTGATCTTGCAGGGGGTAATTTTGCCTATATACTTGGTGTTAAGGGTTCTGGAGCCTCTGATTCCAAAGGACATAACATTGTCGACATAGGAAATCCCGATGATATTCTGGATGGTCCGCCAGGAGGTTTTCTGGGGTTTGGTCATGATGGCTCGAATGTTAATGACTCTAATCTCACCTGTGCGGGTGAAAACGGATGTCATGGAATCAGAGAGGTCTGGAGCGGGAATTCCAATCTCAATGGTTCTATGAATGGTGCACATCACAAAAATATTGGCGGCAGACTGGATGTTGCTGATGATGTTTACAATAGTTACAGGTTTCTATATGGTGTAAAAGGCTTTGAAAACAATGGCACCTATAAATGGCAGAACTTTGATGAAAACAACCATAATGAATACTACGGAGCAACATCGCCTCCCCTTTATGATAGTGGTAATTGTGAGATATGTCATGGCCCTGTCAGTATACAGCCCCCTCAGAATACTATGAGTGGGTTCTGTGCAACATGTCATGGAAACTTTCACACCCTGAGTGGGGGGTATTATGGTGACTCCGCAGGGATTGGCGATGATACCATATCGCCATTTCAAAGACATCCAACAGACATAATATTACCTAATACTGGTGAATATTCAGGATATACTTTTTATAATGTGGAAGCCCCCGTTGCTAGAACCACTGTTCCGAGTAGTATTGACAGTGTGGTAACGCCAGGCTCTGATGTTGTGATGTGTCTTTCCTGTCATATGGCTCATGCATCGGATTATCCGGATATGCTCAGGTGGGATTATTCTCAGAGTATTGCCGGAGGTGGTGGCACGGGTGGTTGTTTTATATGTCATACCACCAAGAACTCACAACCTTGAAGGCTTTATATTACAGCCATAACCGTCATGTTTTGTTCTCTGAGGTTGAGACATAAAAGGCCTAACGAAGGTTAAACGGGCTTTGGTCATTCCACCATTCCTTTTGTATGCTATAATAGAAAAACTCCCTTTGAAAAAAGCGTAAAAATGAGTGCACAGAAGAGATATGACTACATAAACAGCTTTTTATACTTTTCAGTTAGACCCTATGAAAGCGGAAAGGACAATACTTTAATCTACTGCTCGGGTGTTCATCTGTTCAGGTTTCTTCCCATTACAAAGGGGCGTCATGGTCTGTGCTCAAATCCGGCCATGAGGGGGTTGCAGATTGTAAATCATGAGGTAAGGTCCATGGCACTTTCAAAAGGAGCAACTCCGAAGAGCATACAAAGTAATGATTGTGACGGAATTGTTCCTCCCGGGCATGGCTGGTACCGGGAGATGCTTGTGATAGAGAATGCGCCCGAGGGATTTGCCGAAGAGGTGATCAAACACTGTGCTCTGGAGCTTCTGAGAAAAATCAATAAAGCCACAATGTTAGGGGTAGAGATACCGGAGGTGCTACCTGAACCGGATGAGCTTCAATCATTTATAGAGGAACTCTGCAGTAAATATGGCAGATAAATAATTACCTGAGGATCGTAGGAAAGCAAGGCTGTTTGAGCGTAAGCTAATACACTTTCCTTTCTAAGTTTATATGCAAAGAACTTACTTCCTTTTTAAATCCATGTGCATTCCTTCTACTACTCCTTTAAGATAGTTATACGTTGTAGCTGGCTTGCCTTCGTTGGATAAAACTATAGACCCCCTAATATCAAAGACGATCATTAATTGCTGATATCGGATCTCTTTAATCTTTCTTTAATCTTCTCTTTGATAAAATTAAAACAAAAAGCAAGGAGGTAGAAACCATGGAAGCAAAAAAATTGATAGTTTTAGTGACGATAGTTGGGGTTTTGCTCTTCGTAACCGGCAAATCTCTGGCAAGTGAGGATGAATGGTATGAGCACGGAAGGGGCTGGAATGGAAACAGTGCAAAGTTTTACGGAGTGGTTGAGAGTATGCCTGAGATGGGATACGAAGGAGTCTGGATTGTGGATGGCAGAAGGGTTCTTGTTACAAAGCAGACATATATAGAGGAAGAGTATGGCAGGGCTACGGTAGGAGCATATGTTGAAGTAAAGGGCACATACTCGGGAGACACTTTCAGGGCATACAAGATTGAGGTGAAAAGAGGCGGAACTTACAAACCTTCCTATAGCAGTAAATTCTACGGTGTTGTGGAGTGGATGCCAAAAGACAGAAAGGAAGGGATATGGATAATTAACGGCAGAGGAGTAAAGGTTGGCAAACACACACGCATAAAGGAAGAGCATGGAAGGCTCTCTATCGGTGCCTATGTTGAGGTGAAGGGTAATCCGGCGGGTGACATATTTGTTGCTCATGAAATAGAGGTGAAAAGGAGGTAGTATAAATGGATGCTATACACCTGCATCTTGTACTTACGCATGTACCGATCGTGGGAATGCTTTTTGTCTCAACCACATTTCTATGGTCAGCGTTGACAAAGAATGATTCAGTTGGAAGATTTGCCAACTATGCAACCATTGCTACTGCCCTGATGGCCATACCTGCATATCTTGCAGGTATGGCCGCTGAAGAAAGGGTTGAACACCTTCCATGGATAACAGAGGGATTAATTGACTATCATGAGAATGTGGCCACAATTGCCCTCGTCTTCTCTCTGGCAATATGTATCTTTGCTATTGTTAGTATAATAATTAATAAGAAATCAGGTACGATTAAGACTAAGGTTCTCTGGTTTATGTTCATGGTTGCTCTTATAAACTTTGCTATACTGGGGTTTACGGGAAACAGAGGCGGATTGGTTGGCCATCCTGAAATAAGGGGCGATAATCTTTATAAAGGCATAACCGAGAAATTCTACTATGATGATAATGATTAAGAGATGAAAGTATTGATCATTGAAGACGAAAAGGACCTTGTAAGGGTATTAAAAAGGGGTCTGGAGGAGAATTCATTTACTGTAGAGACGGCCTATGATGGTGAAGAAGGGCTTTATCTTGCTGAGAATTTCCCTTACGATGCCATTGTTCTGGATCTCATGCTTCCAGGAATACAGGGATTCCAGATACTTGAAAGGTTGAGACAGTCTAAAAAGGATGTTCCGGTTATTGTGCTTACAGCAAAGGGAGATGTGGAAGAGAGGGTCAAAGGGCTTAACCTGGGTGCCGATGATTATATGGTGAAGCCATTTAATTTCTCAGAGCTCATTGCAAGGTTAAGGGCTGTGCTGAGGAGACACAAGGGAAGTTCATCTTCTTCTATAGAGATTGCAGACCTTAAGATTGATATGAACTCTAATACAGTTTATCGTGGTGGCAAGGAGATAAAACTTACGGCGAAGGAATACAAAATCCTGGAATACCTTGCCCTTAACAGAGGTAAGGTTATCTCAAGGACAGAGCTCCTGGAACATATATATGATATTAATTCAGACCCCGACAGTAATGTTATAGATGTTTATATCAATTATCTGCGAAAGAAACTTGATAAGGGGTTTGAGAAGAAACTGATACATACTGTCAGAGGGGCAGGTTATATATTAAAGGAATAGAATGAGATCCTTTTCTAATTCCATAAAGGGAAGGCTGGTTTTATGGTTCTTTTTATTCATCTGTCTTTTTCTCCTGCTGCTCGGAGGGGTGCTCTATAAGGAGGTTAAGACGCTGATCTTCTCCTCTGTTGACCACCTGCTACACTCCAAATCACAGATAATCAAGGGGCTACTTCATATTGAAGATGGCAGAGTGGAACTTGAACTTACCGAGATTATACACGGAGAATACTCCATTCCCCGCTCAGGCCATTACTACAAGGTGGTTATGGATGGCGATGTGCTTGCTGCTTCAGAGTCTTTAGTGGATAGGGATTTTGACCTGACAAAGGCAATCTCTTCTGTAAAACATATTGCAGATAATGAAAGGTTCTACACCTCCATCGGTCCTGCGGGGGAACCTATCAGGGTCTTGCAAAGCAACTTTGATTTTCTTGGCAGAAAGACCACCGTGTATGTAGCTCATAGCCTTCAGGATAGCCTGGATCTCCTGAAGAGGCTCAGACATTTTCTGATAATTGCTGCTCCCATAATTATTCTTCTCATAGGAGCAGGAGGTTACTGGATTGTGTCCATATCACTGAGACCCTTGAGATTGTTTTCTCAGAAGATTGAGAAGATTACACACAGGACCCTGGAGCAGAGGATTGAGGAGCCAGATGTGAAGGAGCTAAAGGGACTTGCCATTTCCTTTAACGCAATGCTTCAAAGACTGAAAGTTGCCTTTGATATTGAGAAGAGAATCCTCTCTGATGCGTCTCATGAGCTCAAAACACCGCTTTCCGTTATTATGGCTGAATGTGATGTAACCCTTCAGAAGAAGAGAACCGCTGAAGAATATAAGGATTCACTGCTAACCATAAAGGATAAGGCAGAGATGATGAAAAAGACCCTTGATAACATACTGAACCTTGCAAGGCTTGATTCCGGGCTGCTACGTTCAGGGGAGTTCAGGGAGTTTCTTCTTAGTGATTGTATATCTCATGCCATTGAGATGGTGAAAGCCTTTGCCAGACAGAAGGATATTGATATCATTGTCAATGTAGAGTCTGAATCAACAATCAGAGGTGATAGCGATAGACTGACGGAGGCGTTTCTCAACCTGCTTGACAATGCCATAAGATACAACAGGAAGGGAGGCTCTGTAGAGGTTTCCGTTAAAACAGACAGCGGCTCCATAGAGGTGAGTATAAAAGATACAGGTATGGGGATTGACAAAGAGGACGCAGAGAAGATATTTGACAGATTCTTCCGGGCTGACAGTGTTAGAAATACCGAAGGAACTGGCCTCGGGTTAAGCATAGTTAAAGAGATAATAAGAGCCCATGGTGGAGAGATAAGGCTTGAAAGTAGCCCTGGTAAGGGAAGTACATTTATCCTGTCGTTTCCTGTAAGTCTGGATTAATTCCTTCTAAGCACTCTATCCAGAATCCACTCTTTGATTAAATAAAAGACAGGGGTATAGACAAGGGTCAGAAAGGTTCCCACAAACAGTCCGCCTGCGAATATGTTGGAGACACTTAAATTTATATATTAAATACTTGCTATTGTGTTGTAATTTTTTCTACTATATTCCAGCGACTATTTGAATTTTAAATTGGAGTTATCCAGAAGATAGTCTGCAATGTCTCTATCACATTTTCAATTAAAAGACAACTTTACTGTAAAGACACTCGTTATCCATATACTCGTCGGTGGTATTTTATTTATCGGACTGGTGTTTGTCTTCAAACTGCCCTCCAAAATAATAAAAGGAGAACGTGGCAAAAAGGCTATCCAGATGCTGGATGCCATGCGACGTCCCTTTCTACTGATTAAAGAAGCGGAAACACGTTTATTAAGAAACAAGGATACAGAGGTAGCCTTACGTGATCTCAAATTTGCTATAGATGAGGCTAACACTTTTCTTCAATTGTATGAAAAACTGGCAACTTACAATCCGGAACTGCTGGAACGAGTAAAGGAGTTGAGAAAGATATATAAAGAATGGGAGGAAATTGTAAATTCCCTGCTAAAACATTTTTCGGAAAATTTGCATGATGGCACTTATAGGGCTTCTAACGAACACATGCTCTCCATATTTGGGCAATCCTCATCAGCCTTCCTTGCTACCATGAGTAAATTAGGTGAAGGTGAGATACCGATTCATCGTGACATCGAGCTTGGAAGTAGGGCAAATCGAATCTTTTTGACGTTATCGGGACTGTTCTTACTCTACCTTGTGGGAATGATATTTTACCAACAGTATGTGAAAATGCAGGCATTACGCCAGGCACGCAATGAATTGGAAAGGGAGATAGAGGAGCGAAAACAGGCAGAAAAGGAAAGCGAAAAACTAAGGGCTCAGCTGCTGCACTCACAAAAAATGGAGGCAATCGGCCGACTTGCCGGTGGTATAGCCCACGATTTTAACAATATGCTAAGTACTGTACTGGGCTACAGCGAGATGGTCTTAATGAGGCTTCAGAAAGATGATCCTTTATATAAGAATATAGAGATAATTTATGAAGCAAGTGAGAGAGCAGCCTCTCTTACCCGACAGTTACTGGCCTTCAGCCGCAAGCAGATTATGGAGATAAGGGTTGTAAATCTGACGGATATTATTAAAAATATGTGGATGATTCTTGAGAGTTTGATTGGAGAGGATGTGGAAATGGAACTAAAAACTCACACCGCCTTCACAAACATCAAGGCGGATCGAGGACAGATAGAGCAGGTTATAATGAATCTGGCAGTCAATGCAAGAGATGCTATGCCTCACGGAGGCCGACTGATTATCGAGATAGAGAAAATAGAATTGGATGAGGATTATGTAAGGAATTACGAGGATCTAAAAGCCGGCTCCTATGTTGTACTTTCCATGACCGATACAGGCCACGGTATGACCGCGGATGTACGGGAAAAGATATTTGAACCCTTTTTTACAACCAAAGAGATGGGAAAAGGGACAGGTTTAGGGCTCGCAACGGTTTACGGAATAGTCAAACAACTTAACGGTCATATAGCGGTTTATAGCGAACCAGGCGTTGGTACCACCTTTAAGATTTATTTTCCGGCTGTAACAGAAGAGGCAGAAAAAGTGACTACTGATAGAACAAAAAACATGATGTTGCACGGCAACGAAACCATCCTGGTAGTGGATGACGAGCCTTCGGTACGGAAGATAATCGCTGAAAGTTTGCAGCCTCTCGGATATAAAATCATTACCGCACCTACGGGCATGCAGGCATTGGAAATCTGCCACAGCAGCGCAGAAAAGATAGATCTTTTGCTGACGGATATAATTATGCCGGGAATGAACGGCAGGGAACTGGCAAAGGCTCTCACGAGGATTTATCCTGACCTGAAGGTTATTTATATGTCCGGGTATATGGATAACATAATAACCCGCTTTGATAATTTAGAGCCAGGTTCTGCTTTCATTAGTAAACCCATACTGCCCAGTGCTCTGTCTGCCAAGCTGAGAGAGGTTCTGGATGCTTATTAGCGAGATCCGGCTGAATTTCAACAAGCTTAAATGTTGTTTCAGATAGTAGGTATGTTGAAATATTGGTTTTCGGTAAGAATTAAAAAGGGATACTAATTTTGAGCAGATTTAAATGCCTGCTTGCTGCAAATCCAAAAAAACCGAAGGCAGGCAATATAAGAAAGAACTTTCCTTAACATTGCTATACACCTCTGGCGTGTTTTTGCATCAGTGCTGAACTTCATGGCCTTGCTTCTGAATCCAGAAAAGGAAGTTGAATTTCCTTTTCTGGAGAGTCCACTGTTCCTCGATGTTATGGCAAGCACTTCAGATAATTTATTTCAATATTCTTTAATTTTTGTAAATTTTTATATTTTTTATTAAAGTTACTAAAAGAATGGCCGATAGATAAAATAAGGACTTATGAGATTATTGCAAGAAAGCGAGGGATTTTATTGATGTGGAAGAACTTTAAAGTCGGGACTAAAATAATACTCTGTTTTGCAGTTCCACTAACTTTGATCGCTGGAATTGCCATCTGGACATTTCAGGTCGCAAAAGGGATCTCTGAGGAGACCAGAACGATAAAAGAGAGAAATGTAAAGTTTGCGCTACTCGCTGAACAGATGAGTAAAGATGTGATTCAGATACAACAATGGTTAACAGACATATCAGCCACTCGCGGGCTTGATGGGCTGGATGATGGATTTGATGAGGCGGAAAAGAGTTATCGATCTTTTCTTAACGGGTTAGAACTTTTTAAGGAATTATATATAAAAGAGAATAATAATGCAGGAGTTCAGAAGATCCAGGAATTAAAAATGAGAATAGATGAATACTATGAGATGGGCAAAAAGATGGCTGAAGCTTATGTTGAAGGTGGTCCCAGTATGGGAAACAAGATGATGGAAAAGTTTGATGAGGTAGCTGAACATCTTACCGAAGTTTTGGAACCATTTATCAGAGACCAGATAGACGGAATGGAAAGGCAATTAGGTGTCATTGTAAAGTCAGTAAAGAACCTTAAAACCGGAATGTTGGCTGTCTCCCTGCTTTCGATCCTATTCGTTATAGTAAGTGGCATGTTCTTGACCAGAAGTATAATTGTCCCCTTAAAGGAGGGAGTCTCTGTGGCCAATAATCTGGCCAGTGGTGAGCTGAATATGGAGATAGAAACAGATCGAAGGGATGAGTTTGGACAGTTACTTGTGGCAATGAAGCGTATGGTAGAGAATCTGAGACGGATTGCAGGAGAGATTGCCTCTGCTACAGATACAGTTGCAAGCAGTTCTGTAGAGGTATCTTCAATAACCACACAGCTTACCTCTGGTATAGAGCAGCAGTTTCAGCAGATTGAGCAATCTGCAACTGCAATTACCGAAATGTCCCAGACCATCCTGGATGTCACAAAGAATGCCTCTGATGCTTCAGGTGCTGCTAAGGAATCTGTTGAGGTTGCTACTGAAGGTAAGAAAGTTGTTGAGCAGACAGTTTCAGGCATGTTAAGCATAGCTCAGACCGTTGAGACATCTGCAAGGACAATAGAAGAGCTTGGTAAAAGCAGTAGGCAGATAGGAGAGATTATCAATGTAATTAATGACATAGCTGACCAGACCAATCTTCTTGCCCTTAACGCAGCTATTGAGGCAGCCAGGGCTGGTGAGCAGGGAAGAGGATTTGCAGTTGTGGCTGATGAGGTGAGAAAGCTTGCAGAAAGGACAGGGAAGGCAACTGAAGAGATCTCGGAGATGATCAGAAAGATACAGCAGGATACCGATGTGTCGGTACAGAGCATGGAGGAAAGTAAGGTAAAGGCAGAAGAGGGCGTAAAACTGGCAGAGCAATCCAGAGAGTCTCTTGAGAAAATCGTACATGCCTCTGAGCGATGTCTCGATATGATACAGACCATTGCTACTGCAACTGAGGAGCAGTCTGCAGCAATTGAACAGGTCTCGACCAATATGGAAAATATTGCAAATGTTTCCAGAACATCACAGGAGGCAATCTTTCAGATTAATACGGCCACCAATGACCTTGCAAGACTTTCCAATGAACTAAGGGCACTTGTTGCATGGTTTAAGGTTGATTCTGATGTAGATAAAAATATGGATAATTCTAACACAATGGAATCATACGAGCATGATTACCATGAACATTCGGTTGATCTTTCTCCAGGAAATGGAGATTCTATATAGCCATTCAGGTAATTATCCTCCCTCAACTGAGAGGGTAATCATCAGGTGGTTGTTTGAATGAAAGCAAATCCAGGAAATCTCTTCTTTCAAATTACCTCTCGATTCTTCGACGGATAGCTCTCTTGATTTAATCTCACCGAATTATTCGCAGTCCTTAAGTTATTCCCCTGCCGTGCCGATAAGATTTATACATACCAGGAGTTCCAGCTAAAGAAAATTGTCATGAAAAAAGGGATAGGTATTTCATATATTGCAAGAAAGAACCTGACAAGAAATTTTTTCAGAAGCATTATTGTTGTGATAGCAGTAGCTTCTGTGACAGCCGCTCTCTTTTCCATTTCAACAATAGTGGATTCCGTAGAGCGAGGTGTAAAGAGAGGGATTGACAGACTTGGTGCGGATGTCCTTGTAGTGCCGGCTGATGCCTCGCCCATGATAAAGAGAGTTCTGTTAGCAGGAGAACCCTCGGTATTTTATATGGATAAATTTATCGTTGATCATATTGGCAGAATAAAAGGTGTAAAGAGGGTGGCAAGTCAGACATTCCTGAAGACGGCGGAGTATGAAGACTGCTGTGAGATATTTGATATGTTATTGATTGCTTTTGATCCGGAGAATGATTTTACAATAATTCCCTGGCTCGAGGAGAACCTGAAGAGGACTTTATCCTCTGATGAAATAATCATGGGAAGTACTGCCAGTGAATATACCTCTCTGGACAATTACATCAAGCTCTATGGAATAAGATTCAGGCTTGCAGGAGTGCTGGAAGAAACAGGCATGGAGTTTATTGATAATGCTGCTTTTATACCACTTAAGGCACTGAGGATGATGGTGGAGAACTCCAGGCTGGAGGATGTCAAGACGGTTAGTCTCATGTCTAATCAGATCTCAACGGTGCTTGTTCAGGTTGAAGCCGGGACTGATCCTTACATCGTTGCAGAAGATATAGAGAAGGCTTTACCGCAGGTGAATGCAATTGTATCAAAGCAACTGATAACAATGGCCAAACAGCAGATGGAGGTGGTTTTAAAGGGTATGTTCACAGTGAGCATTAGTCTGTGGATAATGTCTCTTGTGCTTATAGGGACGATATTTTCAATGGCTGTAAATGAGAGGCAAAGAGAGTGGGGGCTTTTTCGCTCATTAGGTGCAAAAAGAAGAGACCTTTTCAGGCTTGTTATGACTGAAATATCCTTGCTCTCATCGGCAGGAGGAGCAATGGGAATTATCCTCAGTTGTCTTTTTCTTAATATCTTCACTACCTTTAAAAATTTCTTCAGAGTACCCTTTGCCTGGCCGACACTTTCGGAGATTATATGGCAGATTGTTCTGTATCTCTTCGTTGCACTTGTAACAGGAGTGATTGCAGGAGCATATCCTGCCTTGAGGTCAATGATGTTGGCTCCGTACGAGGTTGTCAGACAGGAGAAATAGACAGGCTGCCAAAGGTGGTCTTTTCTATCAAATCAAATCCCGATCCAAAAGGAATGCAAAAATTCAGAAGCTGCGATATAATATTAGCTATATCCTATCTTTCGATGAGATAATGAACAGGGATAGATTGATCGAATAGAATACAATTGAATTAAGGAGGTAAATCATGTTTGTTAAAAGGGCTGTTCTGTTAATGCTTGTTCTGCTTTTAATGTCAACAGATGCCTTTGCTGGTTCGAAACGGGTTTTTGTAACAATAGGTACGGGAGGGGTTACGGGTGTTTACTACCCCACAGGTGGAGCAATCAGCAGAATGATTAACAAGAAATATAAGGAATACGGAATTAAAGCAACTGTTGAATCCACGGCTGGCTCGGTTTACAACATAAATGCGGTGCTTTCCGGAGACCTTGAGTTCGGTATTGCCCAGTCTGACAGACAGTATCAGGCATACCATGGGCTTGCAGAGTGGTCTAAGTTAGGCCCACAGAAGAGGCTCCGCTCGATCTTTTCAATCCATCCTGAATCCATTACCCTGATAGCCTCGATAAAAAGTGGAATAAAAAGACTTGAAGACCTGAAAGGTAAAAGGGTGAATATCGGGAATCCCGGTTCGGGGCAGCTTCAGAACTCAAAGGATGTGCTTGAGGCTGCAGGGATTCCTTTAAGCAGCATTCATGTCGAACAGGCAAAAGCGGTGGAGGCACCGGGACTTTTACAGGATGAAAAGATAGATGCTTTCTTTTACACGGTGGGACATCCGAACGGAAACATCAAAGAGGCAACATCCGGCAGGATAAAGGTGAGGATCATTCCGATTACAGGCAAAGGCATAGAAGCATTACTTAAAAGGTATCCGTATTATGCAAAAACGGTTATCCCGATTAAATTCTATCCAAAGGCAGAAAATACCCGGGATGTCGAAAGCATAGGTGTTAAAGCAACCTTTGTTACCTCAGCGGATGTGGATGAGAGGATTGTCTACGCAATAACAAAAGAGGTCTTTGAGAACCTTGAGGAGTTCAAGAAGCTCCATCCAGCCTACTCTGTGCTTACAAAAGAGAACATGCTTCAGGGCCTTACAGCTCCAATCCACAGGGGAGCCTTGAAGTACTATAAAGAGGCAGGACTGCTGAAGTACATTGATCCAGCATTGATACAATGAGATAGAATCCCAAAACTGCCGATAGAAATTGATGGTGTTCGATATATGGCAGGTGGGTATTGGGTTTTCGACTCATTCTCGCAGGCCATCCATGGCCTGCTCCGAGGCAATTTTGCGATTCACCCTCCTGGTGAATCTTTTGCAAAATTGAAATCCGCTCCAACCCAATACCCACCTGCCTTTAAACTGACCTGTGAGTCTATCGGTAGATTGGTGATAAAATTATAAACCTGATAAACTCAACTAATGCATTACCATTAACAATATGTTTAAAGAAAAGGGCAGGCAACAGGCAGAAGATATACTCCGTGCAGAGTCTGGAGACATAAGGACTCTCAGGAGATTTGAATCCCTTCTGGTAGGTGTGGTTGCCATTGGATGGGCAGTGTTTCAGCTTGCCCTTGCAGGCTTTCTTGTTCTTGACAGCACAAAGACCCGCGCTATCCATCTTGCCTTTGCAATGGCTTTGTGCTTTTTGCTTCTTCCCTGCATGCGGCGACCAAGGAAAGGGCTTTCCTATTTTTCCGTAATAGATCGAATTCCCCTTATTGATTATCTTTTTGCAGCAGCCGGCGCTCTGGTAGCCCTTTACATCGTGATTGATTACGAGGGTATTGCAATGCGTGCGGGGATTCCCCTTACAAGGGACATAGTTATAGGTGTGTTGCTTATACTGCTTCTGCTGGAGGCTGCAAGGAGGGTGATAGGCCCTGCACTGTCAGTTATAGCGTTGCTTTTTACTGCCTATGCCTTCTTAGGTCCCTATCTTCCAGATGTGTTTGCCTTCAAAGGTGTGTCGCTCAGGAAATATATAAGTAACATTACCCTGTCCACCGAAGGAATTTACGGGATTCCCCTGGGGGTGTCAGCTTCAATAGTTTATCTCTTTGTGCTGATGGGAGCACTGCTTGAGAAGGCAGGTGCAGGAAGGTTCTTTACTGACCTTGCCCTGGCTCTGCTTGGCAAATACAAGGGAGGGCCTGCAAAGGCGGCTGTTGTCTCAAGCGGAGCCACAGGTCTGATATCCGGCTCAAGTATTGCAAACATTGTTACCACAGGGCCTTTTACAATCCCTCTTATGAAGAAGATAGGATATCCACCGAAAAAGGCTGCTGCAACAGAGGTGGCTGCAAGCACAGATGGCCAGTTGATGCCACCCATAATGGGGGCTGCAGCTTTTATCATTGCTGAGTATGTGAATATGCCATATATTGAGGTTGTGAAGGCTGCTGCAGTGCCAGCCCTTGTCTCCTACTTTGGATTATTCTGTATAACTCATCTGGAGGCCTCAAAACTGGGTATAAAGGGGCTTCCGAAAGAGGAACTTCCTGATATCATGAAGACATTAAAAGGAGGCATTCATTATCTTGTGCCACTTGGTGTGCTCCTGTACGAGCTTGTGTTTCTCAGACACTCACCCGAGTTGGCTGCATTCCGTGCCATTATTGTTCTGCTGCTTGTAATCTTTTACCAGGAATTCAGAGATGCAAGGGCAATTGGGAGAGGGCTTCTATCAGGTATTGCCATTATCTCCAAAGGGCTGATACAGGGTTCAAAAAATATGATCTCAGTAGCGCTGGCCTGTGCTGCAGCAGGAATCATTGTGGGTGTGGTGAACATGGGAATAGGAGGAATGATCACTCAGATAGTGGAGGATCTTTCAAGAGGGAATATATTTCTGCTTCTTCTGATTACGGCTGTATCAAGTATGCTTTTGGGGATGGGGCTTCCCACTACTGCTACCTACATTGTGATGGCTTCATTGACGGCACCCATAATAGTTTCAGTGGGAGCCCTATATGGGTTTTTTATTCCCATAATGGCAGCCCATCTGTTCTGTTTCTATTTCGGTATACTTGCGGATGATACACCTCCGGTGGGTCTTGCTGCTTATGCTGCTTCTGCCATTGCAGCGTCAGACCCGATTCCCACGGGTATTCAGGGCTTTCTCTATGATATAAGAACATCCGTTATAGCCTTTATGTTCGTATTCAATCCGGATCTGATACTGCATAACATAAACAGCCTTCCCGAGGCCGTACTTATTCTTGGTATGGCCCTTGTTGGGATTGCGGCATTTGAGAACTTTGCACAGGGATGGTGTTTAACGCGAAATCGATGGTATGAGATTCCCTTTTTCCTTGCAGCTTCGTTTGTGCTTTTTCATCCCGGAGCAGTAGCCAATATTTTGGGTGTGGAGAGTTCAAAAAAATATATAATGTATCTGTTAGGGTTGGCTTTGTATGCAACGGTAATGGCTCTGCAAAAGATGAGATTAATGAAAGAAGGGAAAAACCCCCGGATCCAGCGGTAACAATAACGGACAATTGCCGGAAGGGGAGATATGATGGAGTCTGCTCTGAAACCTTATCTCTGGATCTGAGGAATAGCAAAAACATAGAAGGGAGCAATACGATGCCACAGAGCAGTCCTGTATTGATTGAAAAGGAGAAAGACAGGGCCGTTGTCATACTTAACAGGCCTGATGTCCTGAATGCCTTAAATGAGGAACTCCTTAAGAGGCTTTTGGAAGCACTTGGTGAGCTAAAAGAAGATAAATCTATTAGGGTCATATTAATAACCGGTGCCGGTGATAAAGCTTTTTCAGCAGGAGCGGACATAGAGTTTCTACACAAGGCAACTCCCTTTCAGATAAGAGAGCTTTCCCGACTTACACTGGCAGTAACCAGCAGAATCGAAAATATGGGCAAGATTGTAATAGCAGCAATAAACGGGTATGCCCTGGGTGGAGGGCTTGAGCTTGCAGAGGCCTGCATGCTGAGGGTTGCCTCAACAAAGGCAAAGCTGGGACATCCGGAGGTGCGTATCGGGGCAATCTCTGGCTGGGGAGGAATGGCCAGACTTCCGCGCTTAATCGGAAAGGGTCGGGCAGCAGAATTGCTTTTGACAGGCAGGATGATATCTGCAGAGGAGGCTCTTGAGATCGGTCTGGTAAACAGGGTTGCGGCGCCGGAGGCTGTAATGCAAGTGGCTGAAGAGCTGGCAGAGGAGATTCTGGAAAATGCACCGCTTTCGGTCTGGATGACCTGGGAGGCCATGCATAGGGGGTTGAATATGTCGCTGGAGGAGGCAACACAGCTGGGGACTGATTATTTTGGGCTGATAGCCACCACAGAGGACTTCAGGGAAGGTACAAAGGCATTTCTTCAAAGACGTACTCCACAGTTCAAAGGACAATGATATTTGTGCGATGTTGACAGCAGAGCCGGGTTAATATATAATGAACCTGTTGATAGTGTATTTGTATAAAAAGGAGCGGAGATGAGAAGGGGGCTGGAGTGCATATCTTTTTGTGTCTTTTCTATGCTCTTCCGTAGGTGCAACTAGCAGAATGGCACAATACCTTTGTGCAAACTCTTTGAGAGTGGATTGTAAATCTGGTCAGACTCCTTTTTATTGCTGACTCGGTTTCTGCTCCAGGTAACCAATGTGCAGAAGAGGATATCAGTTAGGCCGTGCAGATAGTATGAGCAATTTCTGGGACAACTGGGCAACAGCCTATAGAAACTGGAGGGCAATCATTGGAGCAATTGTCCTCCTGGGGGTCTTTATATGGGCCTTAATGTTGAAACAGGAGTTTTTATCACGAAAGCTTCTATCTATCAGACATGAAGAGGCAGTGGTAAAAAGGGTAGTGAAGCTGGATTTAAACAAAGTCCCGAGCAGGTTTGGTAGCAGCGAGGGGGTAACTCTTTACAAAGGAGTTCTGGAACTCCCTGATGGAACAGAGCTCAAACTTACTCTTGTGCCTCCCATTCCAAAGGTAGGTGACAGGGTTCCTCTTATCGTTGAACACTATGATGACGGAAGCAGGTTCTATACCATAGATAGAGAAAAATGGCAGATAGAGGGCTCCTTGTAAGAGTCTTTTCTACAAAAGGGAGACGGGTGATCCAGCTTTCCAGTCTGACAGATATTCTTTCCTGCATTCTTCACTTTGGTCCTTTTTAGTCCTCACCTGTTCAATGATGGTATAATTACAGAACACGGAGAACCTATTATAAATCCAGGATTCAGTTATCCGGATTCAGTCACTACTGCCCTCTATAGGGTTTTTATTAAATTTTTACCGGACACTAATTGGATACAGTATAAATTTCTTCAGGTAGGAGGCTTTCATGAAACAGAAAATAGGATTTATCGGAATGGGCATTATGGGGCAACCCATGTCCAGAAACATTCTTAAGGCAGGCTATGATGTAATGGTCTACAATCGGACAGTGGAGAAGACCCATCCTCTTAAAGAGGCCGGAGCAGCAGTGGCTTCAACACCAAAGGAGATTGCTGACTGGGCCGATGTTATGATTCTGATGCTAACAGGGCCTGAGGCAATAGATGCTGTTTTAAACGGTGAGACCGGAGTTTTGGCAGGTAAGGCATCCGGTAAGGTTTTGATAAATATGAGCACAGTGTCTCCTGCCTATTCAAGAGCAATGGATAGAATACTGAAGGCTGAGTCCGTTGTCTTTATTGATGCTCCTGTTTCGGGCTCCAAAAAGCCTGCAGAGGAGGGGACATTGATTATACTTGCCTCAGGACCTGAGGAGAAGGTAACAGAGCTGGAGCCACTACTGCTATGTATGGGAAAAAAGGTGGTATACTGCGGTGAGGCAGGCAAGGGCTCGGCAATGAAGATGATGGTGAATCTCCTCCTGGGAATCATGATGGAGGGTCTCTGCGAGGCCATCAATTTTGGCCAGAAGTGTGGACTTACTGTTGATAGTATGTTGGATGTTATACTTTCGGGTCCTCTGAGTTGCGGACTCTATAATCTAAAAACAGAGATGATGAAACAGGATGAGTTCCCTCCGCAGTTTCCCCTCAAACATATGCTTAAGGACATACGGTTTGTATTGCAGACTGCAGATGAAAACGGTGCTGCCACACCTGCAGGACATACTATCTTTCAGCTTTACCGCCAGGCCCAGGGCCATGGTCTTTCGGATATGGATTTTGCTGCTGTCAAGAAGGTTCTTAAAAGTATGAGTGATGAGGAAGGATAAGAATTAAAAGCGGCTCCTGCTATGCAGGGGCCGCTCTGTAGTCAATTAGAGTTTAACTACATTGGTTGCTTTTGGTCCCTTGGGGCCTTCTTCAGTATCAAAACTTACTGGATCGCCCTCGGCAAGAGATTTGAAGCCGTTACCCTGAATGGAAGAATAGTGAACAAAAACGTCGGTGCCATCTTCACATGTAATAAAGCCAAATCCTTTTGCTTCATTGAACCACTTTACGATTCCATTAGCCATCTCTTTCACCTCCTACTTGAAGACTAAAGCTCCAGAACGACCAACTGAACAACAAAAAAGGCCACAAAGCTAAAAGTC
>JALUAR010000021.1:6432-6880 GCA_027050975.1 Thermodesulfovibrio sp. | reverse complement strand
CTGTGCATAAAGCCGCACAAGCTTATATGCAATCTCCCTTACCTTCTTTCTCGCCCTCTCACGCTTCTTTTTCCAGGTCTTGCCACCGATGCGGTCAAGTCCGGGAATTACGCCCTCCTCTGCCTTGTACTTCTGAATTAGATTGATACTCTGCACAGGCAGATACAACTTTGCTCCCTCCGCATACTCAATCACCACTGCCTCTGTACTGAAGTGCTCTGTCTTCAGATGCCTTAGGCCTAAGTACCTGCCTATGCCATGCTGTTTGTGGACCACGTAGTCTCCGCTATTCAGTTCGTCAATCTCTTCCATAAGCCTTTTCAGATGACTCGGTTTATGTGGTCTGAAAAGTGGCCCCCTGCCAAAAAGTTCCTGCGGCGTAAGAATAATAAATCCCGGAAGATGTATGCCCTCTGAAAGGGTGGCCACAGTGATGGCCACCTGCCCA
>JALUAR010000021.1:0-6422 GCA_027050975.1 Thermodesulfovibrio sp. | reverse complement strand
TATTCCCTCAACCTCTCGGGAGCTATCACCGGAGCTATCACTCCGCTTTCATGCAGGATCTCTTTGAGCCTGTCAGCCTGCGATGCCGTGGCCATGACAAACAGGATTCTGTACTCACCTAAGAGGTTTTTCACCGGAAGGGCAAGACCGAAAATATCCTTTCTCTCGTTGTAAAGAAGCCCGAGTCCGGTAAGCGGCAGGGTTTTCACTTCTCTGTCCCCTGCCATGGGCATTGAAAAGAGTTCTGTCACATCCTTTTTAAATATCTCTTTCCGGACATCTTCGGTGCTGTACCATAGGGCCTCTTTATCCAGAGACTCAAGAAGAGAGACTCCTTCCTTCTCTATGGAAGGAAGAATCATTATCTCTTTCAGTGATTCCACTGAGCGTTGCGAATCGATCTCAAACCTCTTGATTGTCTCGACCTCATCTCCAAAAAACTCTATCCTGAAGGGATAATCCGTATGGGTAGGGAATACATCAAACACCCAGCTTCTAACGCTGAATTCACCACGATCTGAAACTATGGCCACCCTTCTGTAGCCAAGCCACTGTAACCTCTCAATAAAAGTCTCTCTTCTCATCTGCTGCCCCACCTTCAGATGCAGCATGTACTCCCTTAGTTCATTCGCTGTCCAGGTTTCCGTAAGGAAGGCATCTTCGGGACCTACAAGTATTTTGCCGGCAGTAAAGTCCAGCAGAGTCTTAAGCCTTTTACCGGTGGCAGCAACATCATCACGAGGAGGCAGATATAAGGTTTCTGATTCACTGGCAAGCATCCTCATATAAAAATCCATATCCCTTTTCAGAGTGGTAGCAAGTTCCTCAGAGCCTGTTACAAGGATATGGGGCGAGTCCTTTATTTTATCCAACAAAAGGACAAGTAGAAGCGCCCGTGAAGAACCTCTTAGATTATAGACTCTTCCAGCCTTTATGGATAACTCTTCTACTATCTCTTTAAAGTGTGCTGTTAATGAGGTGAACATTCGGAAACGTTCAATTCAGGTTTTGATATTTTAAATCAGCAATGCTTCTTGCAAATCTTCTCAATAATTGATGTGGTGGAAACGCCCGTTTTATAAGGAAGGCTGTAGACCTCCTCAACCAGGTCAGCACCCACAATCTCGCTTATCTTCCAGTCTCCACCCTTTACAAGCACATCCGGCCTCAGCGCCTTTATTGTCTCATAGGGTGTCTCCTCATCAAAAATAACAACATAATCCACCATCTCAAGGGCAGCCAACACCTCTGCCCTCTGCTCCTGAGGCACTATAGGCCTTCCGGGTTTAATCTTCTCCACTGACGAATCCGAATTCATTGCCACCACAAGCACATCTCCAAGTGCTTTCGCATCCCGCAGACACTGAATATGTCCTACATGTATAAGATCAAAGCATCCGTTAGTAAAGACTATCTTTTCACCCTTCTGTTTCAACTCAGAAAGAATCTCCCGAAGCTCATCAAGGGATTTTACCTCACCCACTTAGAACCTCCTTTGCCCGTAAAAGTACCTCTCTGTCACCTCTGTATGTAACCCTCTGAAGGGCCTCGTCAAGGTCAAACCACCGGGCCTCATTAACCTCCCAGTCATGCTCGCTCACCGAGCCTGACACATACTCCATCAAATAGTAATATACTGTTTTGTGATACTTTGTGTTCTCCTTCTTCATATAATACCAGTAAGAGATAGAGCCAAGAGGAGCCATTATTGTTGCCTCAACACCTGTCTCCTCACGTACCTCTCTGAGAGCTGCCACCTCTCTGTCCTCGCCTTTTTCCACAAGCCCCTTGGGTAAAGTCCAGACAGAGCCGTTCTTCACAGAGACAAGCACCACCCTAACTGTACCGTCCTCTCTCCTGAAAACAACCCCACCGGCAGATACCTGCCGCTTTATACGTGCCGGTTTCATCTTATGGTCCTGTCCATTATGTCACAAACCTATTCCATCGTTCTGCCCTTACTATATGATCATCTATATAATGCCTAATTTGAGCAATTCTAACAAATACAGAAGCAGGCGGAGGTGGTGAAAAACTACATTTAGCGATACCGACAGTAAGTTACAACAACCTTTAAAGTCCTTGCCTGCTAAGCTGAATAAGGTAACGAACTGTATTAATTAAATCCTATCGCATTAATGGAGTTCTGAACCACCTCCGCCTGATAAACTGACATCAAATCACTCAAATTAGGTGATAATTAGATTGTGTAAGATTAAGGATAATTTAAGCAAGGGGTAAAAATAAAACAAAATCTACACTATAACCCTGAAATGTCTTTCGTAATTCAGGGTTAAGGAATGCACACATAAAGATGGATATTATCACAGTTTGGTATAATTTAAAGAAATGGTGGATCATTATGAAACCTGAGTCGAATATCTTTCCCCACTACCTGAAAGCCGCCATAGCGGTTATGCTTCTTGTCTTGCTGGCCTGTGGTGTGTGGTTCTACCGTTTACAGAAACAGACAATGCTTCGGAAGGTGGAACAGGAACTGATCTCCGTTACGCGGCTGAAGGCAGCACAGATCGCAGCCTGGCGTAAAGACCAACTGGTGGATGCTGACTATATCGCGAAAAACCCCTTTCTGATCCAGCACGTGGCCCGTTTTCTCTCCAAGCCCGAAGGCAAAGCGGCTCAGGAACTCCGCATCTTCTTCCAGCAGATCCAGAAAGAGCATGAATACCTCGACATTATGCTCCTTGACATGGAGGGCCGCGTACAACTGAGCCTTGGTGGACAGACGGAAGTCCCGGATACTCACCTGAAAGCCATGGCTTCTGCCTTTCATACCGGAAAACCAGTATTAATTGATATTCATAGAGGATTGAAAGACCTGCCCCATATCTCCGCTATTGCACCAATTTTTACGGGAAACGGCCAGACCCAGAAACCACTTGCTGCGATTGTTCTGGATAACCATGTAACACAGTTCCTCTATCCTCTCATCCAGTCCTGGCCCACTACAAACAAAACCGAAGAGACACTACTGGTCCGGCGCGATGGTGACCATGTGCTCATTCTAAACGGTCTGCACCGTCAGGAGGACACTGGCTTTAAACTCCGTGTCCATCTGAACAGAACTGATATGCCTGCTGTTATGGCTGTGCTCGGGAAGGAAGGAGTTGTACAGGGCAGGGACTACCGAGGGATTGATGTGTTGGCTGCAATCCTGCCCATCCCTGACTCTCCCTGGTTTCTGGTGACCAAGATAAATGTAGTAGAGGCTTTCGCTGAATGGAGATTCCGTTCCGTGTTGATCCTTGTACTGATGCTGGGAGCCATAGTCCTTGTGGTTGCTGCCGGACTGGTTCTCTGGCAGCGAAATCTTAAGGATCACTACAGGGCGATGTACCGATCCGAGGCTGCACTGCGTGCAATTACAGAACGTCATAGCATCACTCTTAAGGCCATAGGTGATGCAGTTATCTCTACTGATGCAAAAGGACGGGTTGAATTAATGAACCCGGTGGCTGAATCACTCACCGGGTGGACTGAAGCGGAGGCACGCGGAAAGCCGATTGAAGAGGTCTTTCGAATTATTAATGAAAAGACACGTGAAAAAGTAGAAAGTCCTTTCAACAGGATCCTGAGAGAGGGCAGGATGGGACCGGAAAACCATACACTGCTCATTCGCCGTGACGGCAGGAAGATTCCAATTTCAGACAGCGGCGCACCTATCCGGGACGAACGGGGTGAGATCTCTGGGATGGTTCTGGTCTTTCGCAGCCAGGATGAGAAACACCTGGTCCGGAAAATGACGGAGATTCAGCTCTCTCTCATTGAATACGCCAATGACCACTCGCTGGACGAACTCCTTATACGGACCCTGGACGAGGTGGGTGCACTGGTGGACAGCCCCATCGGGTTTTACCATTTTGTAAAGCCTGATCAGAAGGAACTAACCATTCAGCAATGGGCCCCCCACGCACTAAAGGAATTCTGCAAGGCAGAAGGCAAATACCTGCATCATCCCATTGAACAGACCGGTATCCTGGCAGAATGCCTCCGTCAGAAAAAGCCAATAGTCTACAACGACTATGCTTCAATACCCCACAAGAAAGGACTGCCCGAAGGTCACATAGAGGTGATCCGAATATTGGAGGTGCCTGTCATTAGAGAGGGCAAAGTGGTGGCCATCCTGGGAGTGGGCAACAAACCAACTAAGTACACACAAAAGGATGAGGAGACAGTCTCTTATTTAGCTGATGTCACATGGGAGATTATCCGACACAAGTTGACAGAGGAGGCGTTACGAGAGAGTGAGGAACGTTTCCGCAGTATCTTTGAAAACAACCATACGGTGATGCTACTGGTCGATCCTGAGACCGGTTCTATTGTAGATGCCAATCCGGCTGCATGCAATTATTACGGCTGGAGCAGAGAGAGATTATTACAAATGAATATTGCTGATATCAATACATTGTCTATGGAACAGTTAAAGCAGGAGATGGTTCGGGCACGGCAACAAAAACGCAAACATTTTGAGTTCAGACACCGCCTTGCCGATGGCTCAGTTCGTGATGTTGAGGTATATAGCGGTCCGATTCGCGTTAAGGAACGTGATCTACTATATTCCCTTATCTTTGACATAACAGAGCGTAAACATGCAGAAGAAAGAATTGCTCTTTTTAGCCGCATCTTTGAAGACTCATTAAACGAAATCTATCTGTTCGATGCCGATACATTAAAATTTACTCAAGCCAATAGCGCTGCTCTAAGAAATCTTGGTTATACAATGGAAGAATTAAAAGAACTAACACCACTTGATATAAAACCTGAATTTACTCCTGAATCCTTTGCAAGGCTGGTTGAGCCTTTACGCAAAGGTGAAAAGAAAAAGATTGTTTTCGAGACAGTTCACAAACGGAAGGATCAATCACTTTATGATGTGGAAGTTCATTTACAGCTTATAAAACATAAACAGGAAAAGTTATTCTCTGCAATTATTCTTGACATCACAGAGCGAAAGCAGGCAGAGCAAGAGCGTAAAAAACTGGAAGAGCAACTCTTCCAGGTACAGAAACTGGAATCAATCGGGCGTCTGGCCGGTGGTGTAGCACATGACTTCAACAACATGCTCAGTGCAATCATTGGTAATGCAGAACTGGCAATCATGAAATTAAACCAGAATGACCCGGTCTATTCCAGACTCCAGGAAATCCTCAAGGCCGCCAACCGTTCTAAGGAGATTACCCAGCAGCTGTTAGCCTTTGCCCGTAAACAAACGATCAACCCCAGAGTAATAGACCTGAATGAAACCGTAGAGGGGATACTCAAGATGCTCAGACGACTCATTGGCGAGGAGATAGAACTTCTATGGAAGCCAGGCAGTGCGCTATGGTCTGTAAAAATGGATACTTCCCAGATTGACCAGATCCTTGCAAATCTCGTTGTCAATGCAAGGGATGCCATCTCCGGAGTTGGCAAAATCACCATTGAGACCGGTAATGTCACCTTTGATGATGCCTACTGTAGAGAATATGCCGGCTATGTTCCCGGAGACTTCGTAATGCTGGCTATTAGCGATAATGGCTGTGGTATGGACAGGGAGACCCTTATCCACATCTTTGAACCTTTTTTCACCACAAAAGCCCCCGGGGAAGGGACTGGTCTGGGACTTGCCACTGTCTATGGCATTGTAAAACAGAACAACGGATTTATAAATGTTTACAGTGAGCCGGGGGAGGGAACGACATTCAAGATCTACCTGCCACGTCATGTGGGTGAAGCCGAAAAGATAAGAGTGGAAAATAAAGTAGACACCCCACAAAGCCGCGGTGAGACAGTACTGCTGGTAGAAGACGAGCAGCTAATCATAGAGATAACCACAACTATGCTGGAGGAACTGGGTTATAAGGTACTCTCAGCAGGCACGCCTACAGAGGCATTGCGTCTGGCCAGAGAACATGCAGAAGAGATTCATCTGCTCATTACTGACGTGGTTATGCCAGAGATGAACGGCCGGGAGTTAGCTGCTCAAATTCAATCCCTTTATCCTGGGCTCAGGGTTTTGTTCATGTCTGGTTACACTGCCAACACAATCGCCCACCGCGGTGTACTGGATAAGGGTGTGAACTTTATTCAGAAGCCTTTCAACCTTATGACCCTCGCCTTAAAGGTCAGAGAGGTTCTGGATCAGAGTTGATGGTTACCGCACTTAAAGCTGGGCCGTCCACCGAACTGTGTAAGTTGATAAACTGAATAAAACACAGGAGATGGACAGTCCCTGTCTAACATTACTCCTGTCTCATTTTTGGGGCATATCAGTTGTTATGCCGTTTGGATAGCTAAGGCTCTTTCTCCTTCCTGCCTGATCATACTCAAACTCAAAAACCCTGCCCGAAGGCTCTGTTATACTCTCTATGAGATTAAGGGCATTGTAGGTGTAGCGTGTTACTCCTCCCTCTGCATCAATC
>JALUAR010000020.1 GCA_027050975.1 Thermodesulfovibrio sp. | reverse complement strand
AACTTCGGAAATTCATCAATAAACCTGATAAAAAGCTTTTGTGCACAGTATACACAGCCTCCATCTGCGGTGGCCATTATTTTAAGTATTTTTTCCGCTTCCCTCTGATTCATTTTATTTCTCTCCACGACTTCATTTCCATGAATTACCTAATCGTTACCCTTTCATTACTTTTGCCCACAATCGCCAACCATTTGCCAAGTAATTGCCAATATTCCGTGTCGCCTTTCTGACGGGTTGATGTCGCCTTTGTCGTGTTTACCAAGGCTAAGGTGCCCTATTCATGATTATCTCAAAGTCCTCTTCCGGAATCTCCCTCATCGCCTTGCCCATCAGGTGCCCGCTCCAGCGCTTTTTATTCCTGATGAACTTCAGCTCGGGTATCAGCGCCTTGAAGTCCACCGGCTTGGTGAAGATTTTCAGCGGCTTCAGCTTTATCCTCCAGGGGAAGCTCTCAGATCCCATTCCACGCGGAGTTTTAAATATCCTCCTCGCATCTCTGAACACCTCGGAAGCCACCTCGTAGGCAGCAACTATCCTGGGCTCTACTATCTCATCCTTTTTCCTCTCCTGCTTGACGTAAATTAGCACCTTATCCCCCGGCTTAACCCTTGCGATTGTGTTCCTGTGCCTCTCCGCCACGCCCCAGATGTTTTTCTCTTTTATTACCTTCCAGTTTTCTTCTGTGGTTATGCAGAGCCAGTTGGTCATTGGACTACCCCCATTATTTAAATTATAAAAAGTCAAATAACCCGCTATCTTTTCTTTCACTTACCTTCCCAGGTTTCGCTAACTCCTCAAGCAACGACACACCTTCATTTTTGAAGAAATCTTTGTTTTCTACGTAATCCAGTATCCTCCTTTCTCGCACTATTTCTCTCTTTATTAGATTTATTTCGTTAAATGTAATTATTCCACTGGCAGAATAGCTTGCTTTTTCAGCTTTATACCTATATGCAACATAACTCGCCTCTTTATCCTTCCTATTATTATATAATGCAATCATATTTAGAATAGCTCTTCTTATATTTTCCAAGCGTATATCTCTGAAGCTTAATCTTTCTGGTGGAATATAGTAGTAAGATGAACTATCAAAAATACTACTTTCTCTTCTCAACAAATCTCTGTCATATTCTTCTTTACTTGTGTACCCCTTTTTCAACCAGTAATCGGGATCATTTGTATATCCCATAAAACCTTTGAAAGGCGCTCCTACAAAATCACCGTATGTAAAAACTCCCAGAAAATCTGATGGTGCTAATCTAATGTCACCCAGACCCCTTCTCGGCACTTTTCTTATATTTGTCAGATATATTATTACGTCTTTTGATTTAGGTCCAAAAATTTTATTCATAATCCTCCAGAATGTACGGATTTTTCTAATTGTATTTCTGTTGATCCATTTGCCCTTAAGATCCACCCATATATTAACATAACCTTTCTTTGCATAATGTCCTAGGATTTTTCCACTTATTTTCTGAGGATAATCAACATCGAATGGAACAAAAATCGGTTTTGTATTCTTTTCGTTTAATACATCCACAGCATAATCAACGTATCTGCAGTAGGGTTTTGCGTCATACTCTCTCGCTGTGGTCGCGGTCTTGCTGTACCTCACATGAGGCACAAATAGGATAACTTCAGAGAATGAGTGAATTGCATCCAGCAATCCCTCAAAACTTTCTCCTAGATTCTGATTTGGAAAATCTGAAAAGGAAAATGAGATTGAAAATTTCTCATTTGAGATTCTTTCGTTTGTTTTCAATATATTTTTTATTCTTTGATCATCATTTTCGGCTATTGCTGCTTTGGTTGCTTTATATTGTTTTTCTTTATATATCACTCTGTTTGCTTCAAATAAACTCTGTCTTGTTTTTAGCTTCAATATGCTATTTCTAATATCCACCGGAATCTCTGTGCTGAGGTAAACACTCCTGATGGGTGTCCAGAAATAATCTTTACCTATGTTTACCTTCTTGATGGTAATGCCTGGGATGTCTTCACACTCTATTATCTCCTCCACCGAGGTATGTAGTTCTAATTTTGACACCCGTCCACCTCATTTAGAAGTTGATCAACCACATAGATATTCCTTTCTGTCAGGTTAAAAGGTCTCCTTCCCATTCGTATTGCCAGAACAACTTTATTCAGAATAGCGTTTACTTTTTCTTCAGAAAGCTTGCCATCAGAGCAGCAGCAATTCACAAGAAATCTCAAACTGTACCTTACGAATTTACTTAGATCCGGAATGTTGTTATCTACCCATTTGCGTGCTGAATTATCGTCCAGGATTAGCGAATGGAGTCCTGACTTTTTGTATAGGAAATATGCTATCGCCATGCACTCATATTCACCCTTTTCAAATACCCTGTCCCCAATAATGCTAAGCAGAGAGGAGTAGTCATAATTTTCCAGAATTTTAACCATGCTCCTAAATCCGATATCATCAACAATATCGCCGTGTTTTTCTGAAATCTCGCGCAGCACCACTTTCCCAATAAAAAATTTGTATTTTTTAATAATTTCCACAAGTGTCTCAGGGTCATCAATTTCATGCGGTGATAGAAACGCGATATAAAAGGAGCTATCGCTTACAACAGAATCTTCCGAACTCACACTATCCACCTTGCACTTTTTATCCTTTTCATAAGAGATTCTCTCTTTTCTTCTGGTATTACGCCCTTTTTTATTAATCTATCTACAATTTTTTCAGAATTTTTTAGTATTTCTCTGGATAATTCTGACCTTTTTGAATATTCCTTAATATTCTCATCAGTGTAGAGCAAAAGCAAAAGCTCATCCCACTCCAGGCGGGTGTACAGCGACACTATAAGGTCAACAGCAGAAATCAGCGCAAGGGCATCTTCATCCTCCCTTGCCTTTTTATTTAATCCATCCACAATTTTTCTGTAAATTTCCTCCCCTTTTTCAGTTATCTCTAAATATCCACCCTTTACCCTCTCAGCCTCAGATCCCTTTTTGGGTGGTATATACTTCCAGCAGTCAATCACGTAGGTGGGATTTTTTGCAATATCGTCCAGATCAGAAGAATAGGGACCTTTAAGGTGGGGCACAAAATCCACTAACCTCCTCACCTGCGGGTGAAACTTCCACAGGGTGAAGAAGATCTTCTGAAGGTGGAGCATGCTTATTCTTCCACCAGCCTTACCGAGGATTAGCAAGATTAGTAGCTCAGTGTCTTTTAGTTCTTTGTCTTCTACCAGTTGGTAATTCGTTCTGCTCAATCGTTTTCCTCCTTCAAAATCCCATTTTCAATCCTTTCAACACATAATACGGTCTATAAACCACCTCAAACTCACACCGCTCTGCAGGATTTCTTATTATTCTCAGCTCAGGCTTATCTATCGCATTTTCAACAATGTAAAGATAGTAAGTGTCTCCATAGAATTTCGCAGCTTTGTATTCATTTTCTGTTAGCGTAAGTTCGTGCATTTTATTTTTAAAAGATTTTACTTCAATACGTCTTATTTCATTCTCTCCCTTGCTTTCTATGTCATATCCCCTTCCATCTGCTGATACATCTTTTGGCACCCTGCCATTTTCTATTTCTCGTACCATCACATAATCCATACCTGCAAGCTCCACTTCTTTTTTAAGTTTCCATAGTTCAGGATTAAACTCCTCAATATCTTCCTTAACCTTTCTTTCAATTTCTATTCCTGCACTTTCAGCTTCTTCTGCTATGGCTTCAAGCACCTTGCTGAGGTCAGAAATAGATATCAAATAAATCCTCGCCACTTCCTCTCCCAATTCAGAAGTTATATTTCTCATTCTTTTGAATTCTTCTCTTTTTCTGCTTTCTAAACTTCTTATTCTGCTTTCTCTATACTTTTCATTTATGCCAATATTCTTCTTAAAATAATCAATCTCATGATTCAGAGCCTCCATTATTTTAATAGATTTATTTCTTATTCTTTCTTTAATATCATTTTTTACTTGAGAAATAAATTTATCGGTTCTTATATCGGATTTGACACTTTTTCCACTGAATAAATGTCGTATAACCTCTTTTTTTATTTCCTCCAAGGTTATGTATGGGTCAAGGTTTCTTATTGATTCATAGGGCAGAACCTCATTTTCAGTGATTACAACTGGCATCTCATGCATGAGTTCGCCGAGACCATCGTAGAATCTGATTATCCTGAGAGACGCCATGTTTGTTTTATCTGCTATAAGTATAGCTTCACCCTTCTGAGCCATCCCCAAGAGCAGAGCATGCTTGACAGCAGGGTTGTCTATCTTAAAGTTGCCATAAATTAGTCTTTCATCTCTGAGTTTATTAATTTCTTGTGACGATGGCTTATTCTTGAGAGCGATCTTTCCTACGTCAATTCTCATAGGTTTAATTTCATAATAGTTGTTTGAACCTGAGGCAAAGCCAGCTTCTTTTAAATAAAACAAGTATTTTGCCACATCTTCTTCAGTGACCACATCGTTTATACCCTTTTCCTCAAAGAGTTTCTCAGCTCTTACATGCCTTTTTGCAGCTTCGGCAAGCTCAAGAGCTTTTTTAATTCTATAAAGGATGCCTTCTCTCATTGAGATTAGGTGGGTTACATCACTTTCAGCTTCCTCAGGCTCCCAATTATAGGCATACGCTTTCTTTATTTCCTCTATCACATCCTTCTCAGAGATTATTGAGCCTATGACCTCAACGCTGCCTATATCAAAGTCCCTGCTAATTTTATCTATTTTTTCGAGAACAACTTCCAGAACTCTCCTTTCAACTTTGAAGTACGGCAGCATACCGTATATGTGAATATCTTTTCTCTGACCATACCTGTAGACCCTGCCCACCCTCTGGATAAATACTACTGGATTCCAGGGAACCTCGTAGTTTATCACCACATTGGCACTCTGAAGGTTGAGAGATTCCCCAGCAGCGTCGGTGGCAACAAGCACCTTTACACGCTCGCTCTGCAGCGCCTTTACCGCCCTCTTCTTGTTCTCAGGGCTCATGCTTCCCTCAATTATCTCCACGGCTCCCTCGCCGTACTTCTCACTGAGCAGGTCTCTGAGCATGTAGAGGGTGTCCAAGAACTCCGTGAACACTATAATCTTTTCACCCCTTGATATGTGGTATTCAAGGATTTCCAGTAACTGCTGAGCTTTGGTATCCACTCCCTTCTCAAGAAGTTCATTTCCCTGACTGATCAGCTCCTTAAGCAACTTCTCCTCCTTTTCCACAAGCTCCCTTCTTATCCCTGCCACTCTGGTGACTATTTTCTCTCTTATTTCCTCTACCCTGGCATCATCGCCTTCCTCTTCTGCCTCTCTGAGCTCTTCCAGCAGAGCCTCTGTGTCCTCGCCCTGTACATCTTCAGCAACGGCAGTTATCAATCTCCTGAGCCTTCTCTCAAGCACGCCGACGCCAGCCTTGATGCTGGAGGCAACGCTCCTCCCCACTATTGTGGCTATTAGTCCAATGGCTCTGTTGTTCTCCTCTTCAGCTATCCTGTAGTAGTTTCTCACGTAATTCTCAACTTTCCTGTAAAACTCCTTCTCCTCCCTTGTTGGATTGAGAACTCTGGTTTCTGTTCTGACCTTCTGGGGGAAGATCTTCTCTCCATCCAGGTTTACAACTTCCTTTTTCTTTCTTCTGAACCCTCTACTCCTCAAAAATCCCTCCCAGTTGGTTTCATCAACCGAGGGATCTATTAAGCTCAGCCTGAATATGAAGTTCTCCTCTTTGCCGTCATGGGGTGTAGCGGTGAGCCCGAGAAAGTGGGTCGTTTTCTTGGAGACCTCTGAAATAAGCTGGGCTCTTAAGTTTTCTGGGCTTGCTCTGTGGATTTCATCCACTATTACTATATCCCAGACGAAGCCCTCGTCTCTTATTCTGTTTAGCCACCTGTCACCCTTGAGGGTGTCCATTGAAGCTATCAGGCGCTCGTACTCCAGCGGGTCTTCTCCCCTGTCCATCAGCTCTTTGTCTATCTCAAATTCTATGTCAAACTTCTCTTTAAGCTCTTCTTTCCACTGATATCTTGCGTTTGGAGGAACAAGCACGAGAATTCGCTGTGCTCTGCCCTTCAGGAGCATTTCTTTTATGAATAAGCCTGCCAGTATGGTTTTGCCCAAGCCAGTCTCGTAGGCGATGAGAACTCTTACCCCGATTCCCTTACCGGCTAAGTCAAGGAGGTTCAGAAAGTCCTCAAGCTGATAGGGCAGGAGGTCTATCTTGGAGGCGGCTAACACGCTAACCGGGTCGTAGAGGTATTTTGTGTATATGTAGTAGGAGTCTCCCACCACCCTGAAGAGAGGATAGCTCATGCTACCAGGCATCCAGACCCAAGTTTTTGATGTGCTGATAAATTTCTTCCGCCTTTACAGCCTCTCTGTCGTTCTGCCTTGAGGGGTCTTTTCTGATTTCTGCCAGAACTTTAAGAGCAGCTACTATGCTCCGCCTCGGATATGGGGAGTCTTTGACCGCACTGTTGAAGCCTTTCAAACCCTCCTTCTCGTAGGCTCTCATGGCTTTGTGCACATAGTCAATCAGAGCAGTGCCTTTTATTGTATCTTCGCCGGCAATCTCAAGGCTGGTGTCACCCCGGTAGTAGTCCTGAAGCTTTACAACCTTTCTGCCCTTTGTTTTCTCCACTTTTATCAGCCTGTCTGCTTCCAGAGCTTCCTCATCCAAGCCAAGGCTCTTAATTAGCTGGTTGGCGGTGTCGTAGTCCATGGTGTCCATTCCGCTGAGGCGGGAGGTTATGTAGAAGGTGGTTGTCGGGTCAGCCTCAGTGCCGAGATGTTTCATTGCTATTGCCTCCTCAACCAACCAGATTCCTCCTTTTGATTTCGATTAACCTTTTATCCCTTGGGTGCTTATTTCGCCAGGCGATGTATCGTCTTATCGCCCTGGCCTGGTCTTTCTT
>JALUAR010000019.1 GCA_027050975.1 Thermodesulfovibrio sp. | reverse complement strand
GCCTGGCAGCCTCTTTGTGGCGTGAGGATTTTTTGACCTCAGCGATCATCTCGTCACGGAAAAGGTCGACCTTGAGAAGTTGGTCAACAAAAATTTCCTTCCGCGCCCGCTGATACGAACCTTCGTGCACCAGCCGACCTAAGGCCAAATATTCATGTTCCTGGTCCGAAATTATGCCGTGATACTCAAGCCATGCCTCACGCTGGCAGGTAAGATAGGCTTGAAAGATATAGGGATTTATAAATTTCATAAAAATAAGGCTTCATGTTCGATTTTCCGGGAAAAACCGGTATCTTCACGGTAAATAGTTTTGAAATCTGGGTGGTCTTTTGATAGCCATAAAAAACGCGAGGCGTACGGCAAGGGCCCAAGCCCTGCCTCCACGGCTATTTTAAGCGGCACATTGACTATATAACCCCACATTTTAGAGGTAATGCTCTTAAAAAGTTTTCTACGGGTTAGGCGGTCCTCATAAGTCGCGGTCGGTATTTCTTCTAATCTTTTCAAGATGGAGATAAAGTTTTGGGCTTCTTTATCAAATTCTACAAACACAGGAACCTGAGGAAGGCTGGTCTCCAAAAGATTAAACATACCCAGTTCAGCATAATTTAGGCTTTTCAAAATTAAGGGCAAATTTTCATCTTGGGCTTTTCGTTCCCGCAATCTTTGAAAATAGTCTTCGACCAATTTTAAATATTCTTTTTCAAGCAGTAACTTGCGTGTTTGAAGTAATTCTTCCGTAGTTTCAATAAGTACACCGTCATATATATATGTAGCCAGACGTCTGTGATTGTGTTCGGGATTGACTAAATTCATTAAGAAAACCTGGCCGGCCTTTTTTAAGGCGTTTCGGTTACACCGCCCGGCGGCTTGCACTACAGAATCAAACGGGCCTAAATCTCGGATAACAATATTAAAGTCAAGATCGACACCAGCTTCGACTACTTGGGTGGCTATTAAGGCGATTTTTTCTTCGCGGGCGAGTTTGTCGTTAATTTCAGCAATGCGTTTTTCACGGTGTAACGGGATGAGGGAGGCCGCAAGAAAATAAATTTTGAAATCCAGAGCATTTGCTTGCAGGGCTGCGTAGACCTCCTGAGCGGCACGGACTGTATTCATAACTACCATAAAGTTTCGGGAGTCTTTTATTTTAGGTAGCAGCCAGCGATCAATTTCAGGATAAGGTACCGGTTGCAAATCGATATGTAGTTTTGTCCTCGAAACATAATTGAAAAAATACTTTTTGCGCGGCTCGGTAAGTTCAGGGATATCAGAGAAAAAAGCCGGACGTGTAGCAGTCATAAAAATAAAGTGTGTATTCCACTGCTCAGCCAGGAATTTTAAGGCCTCTTCTGTGGCCTCCCAGTATTTAGGGGGAATATTTTGGACTTCGTCGAAAATGACCATACTACCTGCCAGCCGATGAAGCCGTCTCATTTCCGAACGCCGGTTGGTAAAAAGGGTTTCGTAAAAACGTACAAAGGTAGTAACAATGATTTCTCCATCCCAGGTCTCTACTCGGGTATGCGCTTGTTCATACCGTTTGAAGAGGTCTTCGGCTTTACTAGTTGCGAACAAATTTTCCTCTTTCAATTTATCCCACGCGTCTTCAAACGGAGATTTCTTAGATTTATCCTCTCCTTTTAATTGGGGATCCGCGCGGAAATGATGTTTGAGGAGTATATCTTTTGGCAGACCAATAGTTTCAAGAACGCCAGCAAAAACCTCATAATTTTGGTCAATGATACTGGTAAAGGGAAGGACGTAGATTATTCGAGGCAGTTGTCCGGTCTCTTTCTGGATCCTGTGCCGCAATCGTATAGCCGCTGAAAAACCCGCCAAGGTTTTGCCTATACCCGTGGGGGCCGTAAGCGCAAAAAAATTACTTTCCAGCCCAAATTTTTGGATATTTGAGATAATAATTTCGTAGAATTCTTGTCTTAGCTGGTTTATCGGCGAATTTTTGGAGAGCTTTTTTAAATAACGATCAACAATATCTTTTGGAATAGCAATTCTTTCCTCGTTTGCTCCCATGCCAATAACCGCGCGGATATCCGCGTCTGCAAGCATTCCTAAAAGAAGATTGGTGATGAAATAACTTTCCAGACCCTGATTTTTTCTGAGATAATCTTCAGCCGGCCAGGAAAAAGTGCTCCTAAATACTTCAAACCTGGGTAAAAGGGGAGTTTCAAAAGGATTCAGAGCAATAGTTTTTACTAATTGGCTGAATAAAACAGAATCTATGCCTTTGACCTGTTTTTCTAGTTTTTCCCATTCGTGTTTGGGGTAGAAGTCTTCTCGAGGAAAGGTTGGGTTTGCATGATGATGTCTGATCGCCAAAAAAAGGGGGATTTTGAAAGACCAGGGAAGATCTTTGGCCACGTGCCATACAGCAAGTACCGCCGAAAGAAGGGAATGGCTGGCGAGAGAAGGCCGCACTGGTTGGCCTTTTAGATGTCTTTGGAAATATTCAGTAGCCTTACCAAGATCGTGAGAAAGGGCGGTAAGTATTGCCGCCCGACGGAAGGTCAGAGGCGCTTGCAGGTCCTCACAAAAGGCACTCACCCGTTCGGCCACGGCTTGTAGATGCCTTTCTAAAGGCATGCCCGGGTGGGACTCAAAGATATCCATCAGCCTATAAAGGTGAAAGCATATCCTTCTTTATGGGGATAGGCAAAGGCCTCTTTGAGTTTAGCCTGGATGGCCTTGGCGTGGGGATGGAAGATTACTTCTTTACTTAAATGCCGGCGACGTTCAGAATCAATAAATACTGGGACCATCTCCTTCAAGAGCAGGGTGCCATTGTGTAGTTTTAATTCCTCTAAACTTTCTGTTGGGAAAACGCTCACCACCCTTGAGGTCTCTTCCCGGGGCTTAACGATTTCGTCCCACAAAAATTCGAAATTAGCCAGACATTCGCTAAGGCCTAAATACGGCGTAAAGACAGTTTGGTGGTTCTTAAGGCGGTAGCTTAATTTATCCATAAAAGAGTAATCTTCGTGATGGAAAAAGACCTCAAAGGCCGGATTCTTCAGAAATTCTACTCGGACTTGGGTATGAAGGCGCCCTTTAGGCGCCTTTACCACCCAAGCACCGTCTTTGGTATCCAAGTAGTTGAGAGGCAAACGCAATTTCTTAAGAGGCTTAAGCAAACGCACCCCTATTTGACACTTATCCTGGGAGAGTGCGTCAGGGTATTTATCTGACCCCAGGCCTACTATAGCCCCGATAAGTCCCCGTAAAGCGCTTGGGGGAGGTAGACTATGGGTTAAGGGCGAGCTTGTAGTGAAATGACGCCTAAAATGGGCAAAGTCTCCCCATATCTTAAAGGCGATGATCCTCATGACCAGCCAAGCTCCTTAACTTTTTCTTGACCAAGCACCTTGCGGAGCTCTTCGATAAGATTGGGAGAAGTGTCTAGGCGTTCGTGAACAGCGATTTCGGCACGCTCAATTTTGTCCTTGTGTTTTTCAATCGCTTTGAGCAAATCTTCCACCCGAAGAGTCCCTTGCGTTACGTCTCGAACCTGTTCTTCGCGAAGGCCTTCTTGAGGGTGCCAGCTCACCAACTTATCGAGCTCACCAAGGTAAAAATCTTCGCCTTCTTTATAGACCAGGCGCAAAAGAAGCCTTGGCATTTGTCCAAATTTGCTGCGCGTGATGAGATCCTTTGTGCCTTTCCACATAGCCTCCTGCATTAGGGCAAGGTCTTCCTCAGTGAGCTGGGTGGTCCTGGCAGCGTATTCGTTAGCCACGCCATAAAAGGCGATCAAAGCGTAAGGAACGATCCATTCTTCGCGGAAGGTACCTTGTTTTTTCCCTTCTTTGGACGGCATGACCGTAGTGCCCTTAATGAGTACTGGACCATCTACACAATGAAGAGATCGACCATATTTGAATTGTACAGGTCCTGTCCAAGTTATAGTTTTGCCTTTAATGGCCGTAGTAGCCCCAAAAAGCCTCATATCAATACATTTTTTGAGTATTTCTTGGGGATCGTCGCCAAAGTCTGCACTACGGTCTTCTTTGGTACGAAGATTGCCGTTTTCGTCTTTCATCTCAATAATAAAGATGTCCATTCCTTTTACGGTAGCCAGATAATCTCTAATGGTGCGTTTAAGGCGTACGTCAGTCACGATGATTTGCCTGGTTTCTTCGTCAAGACGTGGTTTATTTTCGTCTAAAGGGTCACCATTGGGATTGGCATCCTTTACATCATAAATAAAAAGAAATTCAGAGCGATTTTTAATAGTATCCATATCTTCCTCCCTATTAAGAAAAAGTTTAGTCTGAATCTTCTTCTTTATCTCTACCGAAAACAGGGTGTTTATGAAGGGACATACCCACGGCAAAATAAAAACCAATCTCATCTGGAGAAAGAGGCCAGGTTTTACCCGCTTTAATGAAATATAAACTTACGCCTTCACGGATATCTCCCCAATAATGTCCTATTCCGTACTCATTCATCTTGTTTTGCAGGCCCACAAAGATCTTTTGGATATCTTTCTGGTCGAGACGTAAATTTTTAAGCATCTTTATGAAAGGTGTAGAGCCCCTTTCTCGAAACTGATAATTGAGAAATTTTTGAGTAAGAGTACCCAAAAGGACTAGTCCTTTTTTGGCCGGGTGGTCGAAAAAGTTTCCGTGTTCTTCAAAGAACTCTTCAAATTTTTGAGACATGAGTAACCCTCCGATATCTACATAATCGTTTCTTCTAAGCACACCCCATTCGAGGAGAAATTCCAGGGTGAGTAAAGTTTCAAGTATAGACTTGCGAGGGAGAGAGGGCTTATCCCCGCCTTCGATAAAATCACTTCTTATACGAGAAAGCGCTTTTCTTATCAGATAAGTTTCGTCTACCACTGATCTTCTAAAAACGCTGTCTACAAGGGTAAAAAAATCTTTTTCTGTGAATCCGGGCTTTATTTGAGTGGCCCGAAGAATAGACGAGGAAAAGAAATTAAAAGCGAGGGATTGGACTTCAGGAAAAGCCTCTTCCATGATTTCGCGGAAACGCTTTTCTACTCTTTGTTTGGTTGAGACATAATCACCCAAGACCGAAGGCAATATTTCTTCAAGATGAAGCAATATACGCAGGGCTTTTTGTTCTTTTTGCAAAAAGACAAAGTGATAAAATAGAACTTGATCTTGCCTGGATGCTTCATAAAGAAGTCTATCTTCTAATGATTCGTAGCTTTTTTCGTAAACTTTGCCACCACTTTCTTTAAAGTTCTGGAAATGAAGAAGGACTTCATTTAATTTTTGAGTAGCAATGGGTAAGAGCCAAAATTCCTTACCGTAGAAATTAAAGGTCAGGAATTCCTCGCAGGCTCTTCGCCCTCTTTCAAGGTCAAAAATACAATCTTTACAAAGAGCATATTGTTTCCACGCCTCTTTGGGATTAATCTCAGGGGCGTATCCAAATTTATCTACAGTATAAAATTTAAGAAGATCTCCGATTCCACCGTATACTTCTTTTTCTTTACCACAACCATGACAAGTCCATTTCTTTTTCCAATAACGTTTATACTTCTTTTGACCAAGAGATTCTAAAAAGTTTTCGATAAAATTTTTTATTAATTTTTCATTTTCCGCTGGCCATTTATCATCAATACGTAAGACTATGAGCAAAGGTGTATTCTTTTTTAAAGAACCATTTGTCTTAAGTTCATCCACTTTATTTTGAATAGCATCGGCCAATTCATCTTTATTTACTTTGTATCCTAAGGATTCAAGTATACCTAGACGTTGCTTTAGAGCTCTAATTTTAGGGGGGAGTTTGATGCTCAAAGAAGGAGCAGGGCCTTGGGCTGCGGCTGGATTTCTAAAGAAATATTTATTATAGACCTCTTGAGCTTGATAATCTTGAAGAACAAAATCTATCAGTTCTAAAAAATTATTTTTACTTGTCCTTAAATTTATAACAAGTACTTTGGGTTCATTCTTTCCTTTTGAAGTAGGATAGGGTACCTCTACTAATGGCATAGGATAACGATCTTCAAGGGTCTTACCAATATCAATAAGGGCTTTGATCATAAGTCCCTCTTATTATTTGAAATGATAGAAAATACAAAGTCATTAATCTGCTAAAAGATCTTCTTGCGGGATATACTTAAAGATTTCCTTAAGAATTTCATCAACTCACATTCCCCTTCGCCGAAAGGGCGATAAAGAACTACCAAGCCGTTGTCTATCCAGAAATTACCGGTCTGGCGGAAAAGATCTACCCTGACCAAAATTACCTCCACCCTCCTGTAAAGGAGGAAAATAGAAAAAATTTATATGGAGGTCAAGAAAAATCTAAATCTAAATCTAAATCTAACCTTATCTTATCCATCGACGAATACGAACGGCTAAAGGAAGCCGAACTCGAAAGCATTATTAAGCAAGCTGAGAAAGATTATGAGAAAGGCAGATATGTAACAGAGTCGGCTGAGGAATATTTCAAGCGCCTGGGCATCTAAATGTACAAACTCATCTTTACCGAGACCTACCTGCGCCGGGAAAAGAAATTTTTAAAACAGCATCCAGAGCTGGTCGAAATATACAAAGGGTACCAAGATTTTTGGAACTTAATCCTGCCCACCCTTCGCTTTGACTACAAATTAAGCGGGAAATTTAAGGAGAAATATTCCATTTCGGTTACTATGTTTTTTTAGAATTGTCATAACATTTGCCGTTACAGAGAAAGGTATAGTCCTGCTCAATATCGGCAGCCATGATGATATGTATAGATAGGCGGCCTAGCGTTGGCCTTCATAGCTTGAAAGATATCCCAGTCCGGTCAAGGGCTTTAGCTAGATCTACCAGGAGGTTCGACATAAGTGTTTACCTTATGAGCCAGTTCAATATCTGTTTCTATGCCTTCTAAAGGATCATCCGGAGGCCAGGCCCCTGCAGCCCGGGCCATTTCCAGCAAGGTCCAGAATAC
>JALUAR010000018.1:4101-6942 GCA_027050975.1 Thermodesulfovibrio sp. | reverse complement strand
TTTCAGGACGGCTCTTATTCGGAAGTCAGAAAAACCATTTATGCCGTTAGAAAACTTGCTCCAGATGCCAGCATAACCTTGCTTGTTCAAAAAGACAAAAAGAATCTTTTTGAAGGCACTCCGGTTAATAACTTCATCACTTTCGACCTTTTTAAGGACTCGTATCTGAAAAAGATCGGACTCTTCCTGAATCTGCTATTTTCAAACTACGGGGTGGGAATAAATACAAGCACTTCATATAACCTCCCCTATATTTATTGTATTAGAAAGAATATAACATATGATGTAAATACAGATGTTTTTAATATATCAGAAAAGAATATAGTCAAGTTGTGGAAGATATTTCTGTCCGTACTTTTAGGTAACGTTATCGGTGTTGTGCTGTTTTCGCCTGTTTTCTATTTCTTCACCTTTAAGTATAAGTCAGATCAGGGAAGATCCCGTGTCTAAATCAGATAAAATCTGTGCAGTGGTGGTAACATATAATCGAAAAGAGCTTTTGCTTGACTGTTTAACCGGACTTATAGAGCAGACAAGACCTGTTGATGCCATTTATATTGTGGATAATTTTTCAAACGACGGAACTCCTCACATCCTGTTCAAAAAAGGCTTTATTCAAGAGTTGCCACCGGAAGAACTGACAGAACCATGGGAAACAACATTACAAATCACCCTCGATGTACATCCCGTTAATATTCACTATCTTAGATTGAATGAAAACTCAGGCGGAGCAGGAGGCTTTTACGAAGGAGTAAAACGAGCCTACGAAAAGGGATATGATTGGATGTGGCTCATGGATGATGATGCCAGGCCAGATAGATATGCCTTAGAAGCACTACTTGGCCCTCTTGAAGAAAACAAACAAAAAAACAGGTGCTTTGTCTGTCTGGCAACGGACGAGAAAAAAACCACTCTTTCCTGGGGCATCGGTATTATTCATAATGGCAAGACATACATATTCGAGCAATTAAAAGACCTGCCTTCCGGACAGGTGTTAAAAGCTCCATGGGCAGCATTTATCGGATTTTTGATACCGAGAGAGATAATTAAAAAGACAGGTTTTCCCAGAAGAGAATATTTCATATGGGGAGATGATGTGGAGTATTCTTTGAGAATTTGCAATTCCGGGTATGAGATTTATTATGTAAAGGATAGTATCATATATCATCCGGTACAGGAAAAGATTAAAATTAGATTTTTGGGGAAAGAGATTATATTGATAAATGCGGAGGACTGGAAACAGTATTACGGCATACGTAACGACGTCTATACGCTTTCAAGACAGAAAAAATTCATTCCCATGTTAAAAAAGATACTAATATATTTCCTTGTCTGGAAGGTAAGAGGCATGCAATTAAAAAATCTTCACTTTTATGTAAAAGGGCTATTCCATGGTCTTATAGGACGGCTTGGGAGGTATGATAATTGAGTATAAACAACATTCTTCATGTAGGATGGTGGACTAAAGAATACAGGATGGGAGGTTCCATATTACATGTTGAAACACTTATGGAACTTCTTGCCGATGCAGGTTTAAGAAACAGTTATTTTTGCGGCGGTAGATACAATTTACTTTATCCACGACCTTACATAAAAAAATGGAGGAAAGATTACGTAACAGTCTATGAACTCGTTAATTCACCGAACCTTATCTGGAGTTTCGGCAATCCTTCTGTACATATAAAAAATGAAACTATCGAAAGACTGTTTTTAGAAGTGCTCAAAACGGTAGGGCCCGATGTTGTTCATTTTCACGAACTTGAGTCACTCACAGGCTCTCTTCTGACTTTGACAAGAGAACGGAGAATCCCTTATGTTATAGATATTCATAATTACTGGTATTTATGTCCTCAGAGGGATCTGCTGGATATGAACGGTAAAGTTTGCACTGACTGGAAGGAAGGAATTAAATGTGCTTCATGCAAAGTCCTCCCCCGATCAACAAAAGCGGGATGGATGTTTGTCGGATACATCCAGCCTACTGTCCTTGGGAGCTTATTAAACAAACTGGTGAGTTGGAGGTATAAAAACAGGATAAAAAAAGAGCTTATAGAAAATATAAAGGCAGATACCAAGAATATTCCTGTTTATAAAGAGAGACGAAACTTTTTTATCACCGAACTTAATAAAGCAGATGCAATTATATATCCGAGCAAAAGAAGTTTCAAGGTTTATTCTACTTATGGAATCGGTAACCACAATAGGTTTGTACTGTATCCCCTTAATAAGAATTATCTGCTAATTAAACCAAAGAAGATTATTCCCTCTCATAAATATCCAATAACTTTTGGATATATAGGGAACATCTTGCCGTTAAAAGGGCTACATATACTTATTGAAGCATTCAGAATTTTGGTCAAACAGACTGGGGACAAATGCAAATTATTAATTTACGGAGCCGGCGAAAGTATATATATGGAAGAACTTAAACGAAAATCAAAGAATCTGAATATCTCCTTTAAAGGAAAATACTCTCCAGAGAATATTAACAATATTTTGGAGAAAATAGATATAGCAATTGTGCCATCCCTTTGTGAGGATTGCTCACCTGTTGTATTGAATGAGTTGAGGCTGTCAAGAACACCAATAATCGGCAGTAGAATAGGCGGCATAGAAGAGGTAATCAATCATGGTATCGATGGCTATCTCGTTAATCCGGGAGATGCACAGGATCTGGCATTATATATGAGAAAGATTGTTGAGAATCCTCAAATAATTAAAACCTTTATGAAAGCTCTAAAATGTTCTTTTGATGCGAATGTTTATGTAAGAGAAATTAAAAACATTTATGAAATTGTATGTGATAAAAATGCGAAAAAAATTTTATGACTTTCTAATCGT
>JALUAR010000018.1:0-4091 GCA_027050975.1 Thermodesulfovibrio sp. | reverse complement strand
GGATAGCCTCGCAACTGAACAAAAAGGTTCTGCTTGTTGAAAAAAGAGACCACATCGGTGGAAATGCCTATGATTACTACAATGATGACGGCATTCTTGTCCACGGATACGGCCCGCATATCTTCCATACCAATTATGATGATGTATGGCGGTATCTTTCTCAATTTACGAAATGGAACGGATATATACACAGAGTCCTGGCATTTGTTGACGGAAAGAAAGTCCCTATTCCCATTAATCTGACCACGGTTAATACCCTCTTAAATAAAAATTTCACCGAGGATGAGCTTAAGAAGTATCTGGAGTCTGTAAAGGTAAGCCTCACAGAGATTAAGAACTCACGGGATGTTGTGGTGTCACAGGTTGGAGAATACTTTTATGAAAAGTTTTTCAAAAATTACACATATAAACAGTGGGGAGTCTATCCCGAAGAACTCTCGCCAGAGGTAACCAGAAGAATTCCCGTAAGATTTAATACTGATGATCGATACTTTTCAGATAAGTATCAGGGACTCCCGACAGAGGGCTATACAAAACTCTTTGAAAGACTCCTGAACCACAATAATATCACTGTTTTGCAAAATACCGATTACAAGAATATCATAGAAGATGTTCGGTTTGATCGGCTTATTTATACTGGCCCTATCGACTATTTCTTTGACTATAAATACGGCAAGCTGCCTTACAGGAGCTTACACTTCGAGTTTGAAACCCTTAACAGAGAGTTCTTCCAGGAGGTAGCAGTAGTTAACTATCCCAATGATTATGATTTTACAAGAATAACCGAGTTTAAACATATGACCTTACAGCGACATCCGAAAACAACGATTATCAGAGAGTATCCCCGTCCAGAAGGCGAACCATATTATCCAATGCCTACAGCCGAAGGTACGGAAATGTATCAAAAGTATCAAGAAGAGGCGTCAGCCCTGAAATCCGTGTTTTTTTTGGGAAGGCTCGCAGAGTATCGCTACTACAACATGGATCAGGTGGTAAAAAGGGCATTAGAATTATTCAACATGCTGGCCAACGAATATTAATCAGGTATACAAGGGCGGCTTAGCACCAAGCATTCCTTTAATAAAACCCAATATGAAGCCACATGAAAATCTTGCCATATATAAGTTTTTCTTCGTTGGAAACAGAATTCTCGGTAACCATCTTGCTCCGTTAATTCCTAACAGGAATTTAAACCATATATTATATTTGGATTTACTAAAAGAGTATCCTACAGCAGCTGCCTTGTTAAGATCTTTCACTATCAATGGAGGATGATAGTGTTGAATTTCATCTGTTGTTTTAAACTTGCAGTTTTTTGCCAGGAACCTTATGGCAAACTCAACATCCTCCTGCCCGATGAAACTATTGTCAAACCCCTTAAGCTCTCGCAGGCATCTTCTTCGATAGGCAATGCATCTATTTGTAAAAAAATAAGGATCATGATAGGAATATCTATTTTCCAGCAAACAGTAAGAAGGGTTCCCTCTTGGAATTACCGCCATGAGATTGTTATCTTCACAAAACAGATCATACATTTTTCCTAAAAAATTTTTGTCTAAAATCACTGTGTCATCGTCAAGAAATAGAACTATCTCTCCCCGTGCTTTTGAGAGTCCGTAATTTCTCATGTACCCCATCAATCCCCAACCTGATGGAGGGTTGTAGTAACAGATATTCAGCGCGGGAAATTTATCTTTTAAGGCTCTTCCCTCTTCTGATCCTCCCCTGTCTTCCACAAGAATAACCTCAAAATCATTTTTTTTGAAATCCTGCTCATCCAGACAAAACAAAATGCCTTCCATTAAATGAATCCTTTTATAAAAAACGAAGATGCAGCTTATCTTATACTTGTCTTCAGGCATAAACTCTTTCAGGTCACCATCTGGGGGATTTTTTAGGACCTTTTTGAGGATTTTTTCTCTGAAATTCGATGACAAGTATGTCTCCCCACTCAATTATCAGTTACGTGAATGGTATTCCTGAAGGGACTTTATCGTTATCTCCTTTTCCTTCAGCCCCTTCAAAGCCCTGGCAACAGCCCTGGCGCCGGATATCGTGGTAGTATAGGGGACTCTGTACTGGAGGGCACTGTGGCGGATGTAGAATGAGTCCTTCCTTGCACGGGCACTCACAACAGTGTTAATTATAAAACTGATCTCCTTGTTCTTTATAAGGTCAACCACATTGGGCCTGCCCTCTTTCAGTTTATTTGTAACCTCAACATCAAGCCCCCTCTCCTTCAGGAACTTTGCCGTACCCCTTGTTGCAACCACTCCAAGCCCGTATCTGATAAAGGTCTCTGCCACCTCTACCACATCGGGTTTATCCTCATCCCTTACGCTTATGAAGACCCTTCCCTCACGGGGTATCTGGTTTTTAGCTGAAGCCTCTGCCTTTGCATAGGCAATCCCAAAGTCAAGGTCAATACCCATTACCTCACCAGTGGACTTCATCTCCGGACCAAGGATGGTGTCCACTCCAGGAAACTTGTCAAAGGGAAAGACTGCCTCCTTTACAGCAACATGCTTTATAATAGGATCAGAGGTTATGCCAAGGTCTTTAAGACTCTTTCCCGCCATAACCTTCGCAGCTACCTTTGCAAGGGGCACACCCGTAGCCTTACTCACATAGGGTACAGTCCTTGAGGCCCTGGGATTAACCTCAAGGATGTATATATCCCTGTCCTTTACAGCAAACTGGACATTCATAAGCCCCACAACGCCAAGTTCTTTGGCCAGTGCCCTTGTCTGCCTCTTTATCTCTTCCACAACATCATCTGGCAGTGAATATGGCGGAATGGAACAGGCAGAGTCACCTGAATGAATTCCAGCCTCCTCAATATGTTCCATTACCCCACCAATGACAACTATCTCTCCGTCACAGACAGCATCCACATCCACCTCAGTGGCATCAACAAGGTATTTGTCAATCAGCACCGGATGCTCCGGCGATGCCTTAACCGCCCTTATCATATAATCCCTGAGGGATTCCTCATCGTACACAATCTCCATAGCCCTTCCACCAAGCACATATGAAGGTCTGACCATTACGGGATAGCCTATCTCAGCAGCCACCTGCACAGCCTCATCTATGCTCATGGCTGTTCCGCTTTGGGGCTGCTTCAGATCGAGCTTGTGTAAGAGTTCCTTAAACCGCTTTCTGTCCTCAGCCCTGTCTATTGCATCCGGTGGCGTACCCAGTATCCTGACCCCTTCTCGCTCAAGAGGAACTGCCAGTTTAAGAGGAGTCTGGCCACCGAACTGTACGATAACCCCCTCCGGCTTTTCAACTTCTATAATATTCAACACATCCTCCAGAGTAAGGGGTTCGAAGTACAGCCTGTCGGCAGTGTCATAATCCGTACTCACTGTTTCCGGATTACAGTTCACCATTATTGTCTCATAGCCGAGTTCCTTAAGGGCAAAAACAGCATGTACACAGCAGTAGTCAAACTCTATTCCCTGGCCAATACGGTTAGGACCGCTGCCAAGAATCATTATCTTTTTGCGGTCAGAGGGGTTTGCTTCACAGTCAACAAACCTTCCACTCCTGACTCCTGACTTTTGACTTTTGACTGTATAAACCGGTCTTTCATATGTTGAATACAGATAAGGTGTATAGGCCTCAAACTCGGCAGCACAGGTGTCAACCATTTTGTAATCAGCCCTCAGATTATGTGCGCGTCTCATGTTCCTTATATCTTCCTCGTTCATTCCTGACAGTTCCGCAATCCTTCGGTCTGAGAAACCCAATGATTTTGCCTTTTGTAAAATTTCCAGATTCTTCCCCATTCCGGAGCCCTGCTCTCTAATCACCTCTTCAAATTCAACAATCTCTTTTATGTTGTTCAGAAACCATGGATCTATCCAGGTAAGTTCGTGAATCTCCTTAACACTCATGCCAGTCCTGAGAGCCTGTGCAATATACCAGAGACGCTCACTGTTAGGTGTTTTCAGTTTTTCCCTTATAAGCTCCGGGTCTGATTCTCTTTCCTCAAGGCCATAACTGTCTATCTCAAGACTCCTTATAGCCTTTTGCAGTGACTCCTTGAATGTTCTACCTATGGACATAACCTCTCCAACAGACTTCAT
>JALUAR010000017.1:2946-27160 GCA_027050975.1 Thermodesulfovibrio sp. | reverse complement strand
TTCTCTCAAACAACGAAGCCATTTAATGTCATTTTCGGAATAGTAACGGTTTTTGTTTCTTCTGGCTGGCTTGATGAGACCGTGCTTTTCGTACAGGCGAAGGGTCTGATCCGTTGTTCCCAGGAGTTCTGCCACAACACCAATAGGGTAAAGCGGCATTGACATCCGTTCTTCTTCGGTGAGTTCCTTTTTAAGCCTTTTGTTTCTTGCCATAATCAGTTTACAGGGAAAACAACTTAATAACTACAATTATTAAAAAACTTTTGACGCAGAAAAATCAAGTTTTAGCCCGCCATAGAAAGGCTAAGGCTGTAAAGTCTTTCGGCAAGCCCCTTTATCCTTGAGTAATTCTCAAGTTTTTCAAGACATTCATCGGGTAATCCATTATCAGAGAGATAAACACCTGTGAGAGCTCCAGCCATAGCGGCTATTGTATCCGTATCACCTCCAAGACCTATGCAGAACCGCATAGTCTCCATAAAATCATCTCCAAAACGAAAAAAAGCATAAATAGCAGTTGGTACAGACTCATGTGTTAAAACACCGTGACCTAACTCCTCTATAATCTGTTCCTTTGAAATATCAAAGGAGAGCAGTCTGGATATGGACTCCAGTTTTTGCTTCATTATATTCGTCTGCATCCTTGCGACAAGATATTCCAACAGGCTCTCCGTAACTGTCTCCCTTAACAAAGCACCGACAGTAAGGGCAATTGCCATTGCACCGTCTATGGCCACCGGATGAACATGGGTAACCGTACTTACCCTGGAAACGGCATCCGTAAGGAGCCGTTCATTCCAGTGATAGAGCAGTCCCAAAGGCGCAACCCTCATTGCCGCACCATTGCCAAGGGAACCATCGGGAAATACCTTCCTGGTAGCATCCTCTATCGGCACACCAGACTTTATTAAAGAAAGAACCTTCAGCGTACCCGGTCCGTATCCGCGAGTTGGTGTAAGGGAGGAGCAGAAATGTTCTGCAATGCTTTGCCTGGATATATCACCTGTCTCAAGAATGCTCTCGGAAAGATTGATCATCATCTCTGTATCGTCAGTATATCTGAGAAATCCGTTACATTGGGGAATGTGGTTACCTGGAGGCATACCCTCAAAGGGAGCACCAAGGGCATCCCCCAGGGCAAGGCCCAACAGGCAGCCTGTAAATCTGTTCTTCATTTCTCCATATAAAATGTACTATAGATACTCTGGTAATATTCGTACAAAGAGGGGTTAGTCTGTGGTGAAAGTTCATTATCAAAGGCTATCCCGATCAGATACAGGTCATGATATCGCATTGACCACACAATCTTTCCGCTTAGTGAATCCTCCTTCTCCGAGCCATCCTTATTAATAAACTTTATCCTGAGGGCTACCTTTGTACCTTTCTCTAAAGGACTGAATGAGTACAGACCGATACCATGCTGAGATATGTTATCAACCATTGTGCTAACAGTTTCCTTTTCTTCCTCACCGGCAGGGACAATCTCTGCTATGGCGAAGATAGGAAACCTTTTGGATCTTCTCGTACACTCTATCATTGCCCCATTAAACCCCTTTCTTTTGTATATTTAACGTTCACCAATTCCTTTGACAAGTACCTCCCTCATAAGGGAAACAGGAGGGTTGATACCTGTCCAGATTTTGAAAGCAAGCACACCCTGCCAGAGCAGCATGCCCAATCCGTTTATCACCTTACAGCCTATTGCCCTTGCCTCTTTAATCAAAGGTGTGTCCCAATATATAAGGTCACACACAATATGTTCCCCTCTCAATAGAGAGAGATCCAAAGGTAGAGGATCGTCCTTCTTAAGTCCAAGAGGAGTGGCATTAATCACCATATCGGAACCCTTTATCTTTTCAAGGGAATCAACAGACTGAACCTCACGGTTAATCTCCTTAAGGTCGCTCACCAGAGACAGGGCCTTCTCTCTGTCAACATCATATATACAGAGACGGGAGACCTCCTTTGCAAGATAAAAGCCTATAGCCCTGGCGGCACCGCCTGCTCCAACAATAAATACATCCCTTCCCCTGATATCTATCCCCTCCTCCTTTAGTGATTCCATAAAGCCCCTGCCATCTGTATTGAACCCCTTCAGCATGCCATCCTCGTTCTTTACCGTGTTGACAGCTCCGATAAACCGGGCTTCCTCATCTATCTTGTCAAGAAGCGGTATAACATTCTGCTTGTGAGGCACCGTGACATTTATTCCGGTAAAGTTCAAGGCCCTGACCCCTTCGATAGCATCAGAAAGCTTCTCGGGCTTCACAGGCATGGCTATGTAGCAGTAGTTCAGACCAAGGTGATCAAAGGCGGTATTATGCATCTGCGGAGACAGACTATGTTCCACAGGATAACCTATAAGTCCAGTAATCTTTGTCTTGGCATTAATCCTCATCTGTTACCTCCAGCGCTTTGATCAGCCCCGCAGGTGTGGAGTCAATTACCTGTACGGGTCTGTTTATTATCTCCTCTATATCTTTAACAGTAACATCATCAAGAAGAAGATCGCCTGTATCACGCAGCACAATATCCGGCAGAAGGATTTTATCATACTCATGGGCTACGTCGGAAAGCCCCTGGATAATGTCTCTTCCCGTTAGCAACCCGGTGACAGTAACACTCTTGCCGAAAAACCTGTTCACAATCGGTATAACATCAATCGAAACAGCCTCCCTGATACGGTCTATGAAGCCTTTTAAATAGGGATAAAAGGAGAGCCCGGTAAAGGTTAGAAATTTAGCCTTTGAGGCCCTCTTAGGCACATGACACCGTTTTGCCTGCGACAGAAACATAGGCACCACGCCAACACCATTTTCTATCTGGGGAAAATCTCCGTAATACTTTAAGGGAGGGAACCGCTTTTCTGCTTTAATGTAAAACTCATCTGCTGCATGTACAAAGGCATCTCCATAGCGCTTCATGTATCTCCGTTGAAAGTGCTGGATTATCTTAATGGCATTCTGGGCATCTTCCTTCTGCACAGATCTGATATTCGTCCTGATATATTTTGTCAACCCTACAGGAACAACTGCCACTGACATCACGTAAGGGTAGTATTTATGGAGATCCTGTATTGTGTTTACAAGGTCTTCTCCGTCATTGTAACCAGGACATAGAACAACCTGCGCATGAATGCGTATTCTGTTATCGGTAAGCCATTTTATCTCCTTCATTATATCCGTTGCATTCCTGTTGCCCAGAAGTCTGTTACGGATGTCCTTGTTGGTGGAATGTACAGAGACATAAAGGGGGCTAAGCCTCTGCTCCACGATTCTTTTCCTGTCCTTCTGGGTAAGATTGGTAAGGGTGATATAGTTACCATAAAGAAAGGACATTCTGAAGTCCTCATCCTTTATGTAGAGCGTTCGTCTCAACCCCCTGGGCAGCTGGCTAACAAAACAGAAGATACACCTGTTACGGCATCTCCTGATTGTAAAAGGCTTGAGAACGACACCCAGGTCTTGCCCCTCCTCCTTATGGATGGTAAAGCGTTTAAATCTGCCCTTTCTCTTGACGGACACATGTATCTCGGGAGCATCACCGTAAAACATGAGGTCAATGGAGTCATTTATTCTTTTACGGTTAATGCTGACGATACAGTCACCCTTTTGTATGCCTGCCTGATCAGCAGGACTGCCAGGCAGCACCTCTTCAACTATGTTTCCGTTACGTGCCATAAAGAAAGTCCTTTATAAATATACTGGAGTCCTGATACAACCGTCAAAAGGGCTGTGGTAACAATCAATATCTCCTCCAGCAGAAAGATATTTTTCTGAAGATTGACCCTTAACAATATATAAGCAAGAAGTATAAGCTGCGAGGCATTGGCAAGCTTTCCGAGCATACTCGGCTCCACCTTAGCCTTATGAGTGAGAAAATAAAGAATAAACCATCCAGTTACAATGATAATATCCCTGCTTATAACCGTAATTGTCAACCATTTGGGCACAAGACCGTATACGGCAAAGAGAACAAAGGAGGTGACAAGGAGAAACTTGTCTGCAATAGGGTCCAGGAATTTACCAATCTCTGTCTGCTGATTCTTGGCCCTGGCTATCATACCGTCAAGAAAATCGCTTAAAGCAGCAATCACGAAAACATACAAACCGTAGTCATACCTCTCGTAAATGAGGGCACTCACAAAGACAGGAATCAATACTATCCGTAGAGTTGTAAGAGCATTTGGAATGTTAAGGTACGACAATGTAATCTCCTGCCCCCGTAATGTTTCAAGGGATGTTAAAAGGGATACCTGAGAATTTTAGTTTTACTCCCTTTTTACCGTAACAGTTCTTATCCTTTTTTCCTGCCCCGTCACCTTCAACGCAGTTTATCAGATTCTCCACATGGCATGCCTCAAGCCCAAATCCGTACCTGTTGGTTATTTCTTTTGCCCTACCGAGAAACCTTTTGGCACGAGGGGTATCACCGTTTAATATATGATACTGAGCCATTCCAAGGAAATAATACACCTTTCCCCTCTCATCCTTTGTCTTCTTAAAATGTTTCAAAGCCCTATCAAGATACCGTTTAGCAAAAGACAGCCTTTTGAGCATGAGATATGTCTGTCCCATACTCCAGAGTGTGTAGGCCGAACTCACTATATCTCCTATCCTTTCGTACAGTCTGAGGGCCTTTCTGAAGTGATCAACAGCCTCGCTGTAGCGTCCGTACATCCTGAGTGCATTGCCTATACCACAATGGGAATAGGCCAGACCAAAGGTGTCTCTCATGCTGCGGAAAATCTCCTGGGCCCTGGAGTAATATCGAAGGGATTCTCTCTTCAGTCCTGCCACTCTTGCTGCTCCTCCAAGGGCGTTCAGACAGTAACCTTCGCCGGAGAGATCCCCCAGTAGCCTGTTAATCCTCAGTGCCTCTTCAAGGGTCTCTATCGCCTTTATTGGCTCTCCCTTATATCTGTACACTCCGGCCTCTGCCCATAACGCATAGGCAATACCCTCTTGGTCATTTCTCTTTCTGTAATATGTCTTTGCCTGCCTGATATATTTCAGTGCCTCTTTCCATCTCCCCATACCACGGAGGCTGAGGGCTATCCCCAACTTCGCATCATGATACAGGAGATTGTCTTTGAGAGTACGTGCAATATGTGATGCCTCGGTATAGTGACGGATAGCATCCTCGTAACGACCAACCATTCTCAGGGTATGCCCCAACCCCATATGGGCATCAATCATCCCCTCTTTAATTCCTGATGACTCAAACCCCTTAAGTGCTGCTCTGTAACTTTTAAGCGCCTCAGAGTACAATGCCTGTGCCCTCTGGTTGTCAGCCTTATCAATCAGGTATTCAGGATCCAATCTCTTTCCTAAGCCTCCTTACTGTTTCGACATAGTCACCTGAGTTGAAAAAGCCGGAGCCCATCACCAGAACATCCGCTCCTGCCTCAACCACAGCCCGGGCATTATCAACCTTTATCCCTCCGTCAACCTCTATTATTACGTCGAGACCTCTGTCTGTAATCTCCTTTTTCAGCATTCGTATCTTCTCCATGGCCCTCGGAATAAAGCTCTGCCCGCCAAAGCCCGGATTCACCGACATGATGAGAACCATATCTATCTCCTCAAGTATATCATCAAGCAGATTGATCGGCGTGGAAGGATTCAGAGAAACCCCCGCCTTTTTGCCTGCCTCTTTGATAGCCTGCACTGTCCTGTGCAGATGCACCGATGCCTCGTAATGAACTGTGATTATATCAGAGCCCGCATCGGCAAACTCCTTTATATACCGTTCAGGCTTCTCAATCATAAGATGCACATCAAAGGGTAATTCGGTGGTTTTACGAATCGACCGAACCACCTCCTGTCCTATTGTAATGTTAGGCACAAACATCCCATCCATCACATCCACATGAATCCAGTCTGCACCGGCCTGCTCGGCAGCTCTAATCTCCTCTCCAAGCCTTGTAAAATCCGCAGAAAGAATAGAAGGTGCTATCAAAGCCATCTCAGTTGCTGTTCCTCCTTATATTCCAATCTTAGTCTCACCACGTCACCCTTATAGATTATTTTGCCAGGTGGTGGTGTCTGTGCAGCAATTATGCTGCCAAAGCCGCTGAATTCAAGCTCTATCCCCAACCTGTCAGCTATAACCTTCACCTCCTCCAGGGTCATACTGGTGAAATCCGGACAGATGTAGGCAATCCTGTAGGCACCTGCACTTATAAGAAGAGTCACTTTGTCCGAACCTTTCTCATCGGGGCTCGGCCTCTGAGCTATTACCATATCCCTTTCAAATTTGTCGGAATGGACCCTTACGATTCTTTCTATCTTGATATTCTTTTTTATTGCCTCCTCTCTGGCTTCATCAATTAACAGACCGACAAAGTTCGGCATATAATACCTTTTTGGGCCTTTGCTGACAATAACCTCAATAGTACGCCCCTGTTTTATCTTCTTCTCAGGCGGGATATCCTGCCGGATTATATGTCCCGGAGGAATATCCGTACTGAACTCCTCTCCCTGCACCTTAAGATAGAGGCGCCTTTCCAGAATAAGACGGTTTGCCTCTATCAGGCTCTTTCCTTTAAGGTCAGGTACAGTAACGGTTCTACTTGCACCCAACATCCTAAAGGTAAGATAGCTACTTACTATAGCCAGAACGAAAAAGAGAAAGACATAAAGGGCTATTCTGAAAAGATTCCTCATCGTTTTGAAAGCCTCACAGCGAAAAATCCGTCCATTTCGTCTCTATGAGGCAGGGTCCAAAAGAATCCCCTATCATCAATAAAGGCCTCCAATCCAACCTCCCTGTCTATAATATAAAAATCCTTTCTTTTATGCAAGAACTCCCTAACAGCATCCTCTGTTTCCTCAGGCTCTATGGAGCATACGGAATAAAGAAGCAGCCCCCCGGGTCTGAGGAACTCACTCACAGAAAGAAGAAGGTTTAACTCTCTCTGGTGAAAGCCCTTCAGGTCATCTTCTGTGTATTTATATTTCAGATCGGGATTTCTCCTTATAACACCAAGGGAGGAACATGGGCTGTCAAGAAGTATGCGATCGAAACTCTCTCTGAGCTTCAAGGCCATGACATCTCCCTCGACAACCTTTATGGATCTGTATCCTCCCTTTTGAATGTTTTGTCTCATCCGTTCAATACGGTAAGCGCTGTTGTCAACAGCATATATCTCTGCAGAATCATCTGTCAGTTCGGCAATATGTGTGCTTTTTCCACCAGGTGCGGCACAGGCATCAAGGATCTTCTCCCCATTTTTCGGTTGTAGAAGTATTGAAATCATCTGAGCTGCCTCATCCTGAATAAAGATGTCTCCGATCATGGCCTCGATTTCCTGAAAATCATAAGGAGGCTTTATCTTTATCCCTGCATCAGAGTGTTTAGTAAGACAGACATCCAGCCCTTTCTGTCTAAGCCTTTTCATTATATCCTCTCTGGTACGCCTCAGTCTGTTCACCCTGATGGTAAGATGTGGAATCTGATTGTTTGCCTTTAGTAACTGTTCTGTCTCACTTAGTCCAAAACGTGTTATCCACCTCCTTACAAGCCATTCGGGATGGGAGTAGAGGATGCAAAGCCTCTTTACAGGATCATCCGGCAGTGGTGGTTCTTCTCTATCTCTGATTATGTTTCTCAGAACGGCATTGACAAGCCTGTGGTTTCTGCCTGTGGATTTCTCGATTTTGACAGTCTCATTAACCACTGCCCAGTCAGGCACTCTCATGAACAATGCCTGATACAGACCGATTCTCAGATTGTTAAGGGTCTCCTTTTTCAGTCTGTCCGGTTTTGTGAGATAATGCTTCAGTCGCCAGTCAAGATAGTAGAGGTTGCGCAGGACTCCGTAAAGGATTTCCTGAAGCATTGCCCTGTCTCTCCTGTCAAGGACACTGCCATAGCGTTGAATGCAGTCCTTGGGTCTTTTGCCACCATGGAGGACATCCTTTAGTGAATATAGGGCCTGTAATCTTGGATTATCTTTCTTCATATCCTGAAAAATACGGTTGTTCAATGATAAATCTTTCCACCTCTACTTGACAACACCCTGTGATTTATCTGAAAATTTATATATACTTGGGGCGTAGACAAATGGCAAGTCAGGAGACTTTGGATCTCCCATTTGGTGGTTCGAGTCCACCCGCCCCAGCCAGGAAGGTTATTCGGACAAAAGAAGACAGAGAGTATATCTGTTTGTCCACAAATCTCCTTTAATGTCAAGGAATTAGCTGATCCTTTGAAGAAAGAAAAAATCTTGAAACTTATTGCCACCCTTGGCCCAGTAGGGTACAGCCCCGTAGCTCCAGGAACTGCCGGCACAGCCATAGCAGCAATTCTCTGTTACATCCTGGCTCCCTCAGAAATGACCGTGGCACTGATACTTCCTCTGACATTTATCATCGGGGTGATCGCCTCTTCGAAAACAGAACAGCTGCTGAATGAAAAGGATAGCTCACACATAGTCATCGACGAGGTGGGAGGATATATGGTGTCAATACTCTTTCTCCCTTCTGAGGTAAAGGTGCTGCTACTGGCCTTTCTGCTTTTCAGGTTTTTTGATATCCTGAAACCCTTTCCTATTCGGAGTATCGAAAGGCAGCTGTCCGGTGGACTGGGTGTTATGGTTGATGATATAATTGCAGGTGTTTATGCAAATCTCATTCTGAGATTGCTTTTATTCTATAAACTGATTCAGGTGTAATATAGTCATGACTGACGATGTTATCTCCACAGTCCGCAGAATTCATGCCATCTTCAAGAAGGAGTCATTGAGACTTGCGTCAATAGAATCCTGTACAGGCGGCCTTATATCTCACTGGATAACGGCCCTGCCAGGAGCGAGTCATTTTTTCATGGGCGGACTGGTTGCTTACTCTGTTGACGTGAAGAAGGCTGTGCTGGGTATTCCCGAGAAGATCATCAATCAGCACGGTGTGGTAAGTGAAGAGACAGCCATGGAAATGGCACGTAAGGGACGAGAACTCCTAAATGCCGATTATGCCATTTCCACTACAGGCAATCTGGGCCCCGAATCACTGGAGGGCAAGGATGTAGGACTGGTCTTCTTCGGGTTAAGTAGCCCTGAAGGCAGCACTGTCCGTTCAAATATCTTCAGAGGGGATAGGGAATCAAACAAGCATAACGCTGCCCTATATGCATTGAAATTTCTTCTGGAATATTTAAACGGATGAGATGCTTTATTGCTATAGATATTGACGCCGATACCAGGGAAGAGATCCGAAAGGCAGTCAGCTATCTGAAAGGGTATGATGCCGATATAAAATGGGTGAGAGTGGATGTAATACACCTCACCTTAAAGTTTCTTGGTGAGGTTAGAGAGGAGCTTATACCTGAAATAAATAAGCAACTTCAAATGATCGGAGAAAACCATCCGCCTTTCAGTCTCACTGTTTCAGGAACAGGAGTTTTCCCGGACTATACAAAGCCACGGGTGCTCTGGATCGGTGTTAATGACAATGATCAGTTGCAGAATCTTTTCAGTAGTGTAGACAGGGCAATGGAATCCCTCGGATTTGCTCCTGAGAGTCGCAAGTTCAGACCACATCTAACAATTGGAAGGGTAAAGTCAAAAAAAGGGATCAATACCCTGGTGAAGGAATTGAGAAGATATAGAAGCCATAAGTTTGGTAAAATAGATGTTAATGAGTTGAACCTCATGAAAAGCACATTAAAACCTACCGGAGCAGTTTATGATAAGGTATTCACTGCTCCATTGAAAGGGAGGAAACATGAATAAAGACAAGGTAAAGGCCCTGGAGATGGCTATCTCACAGATTGAACGTTCCTTTGGAAAGGGCACCATAATGAGGCTGGGCTCTGACGCCCTTGTGGAGGGGATACAGGTTATTCCAACAGGCTCCCTATCTCTTGACATCGCCACAGGCATAGGAGGCTTTCCGCGTGGCAGAGTAATAGAGATATATGGCCCCGAATCATCAGGTAAGACAACTCTTGCCCTCAGTGCCATAGCACAGGCTCAGAAGGCAGGCGGAATTGCTGCCTTTATTGATGCCGAGCATGCCCTTGATATAAATTATGCCAGTAAAATAGGCGTCAATATAGAGGATCTCCTCGTCTCCCAGCCTGACACAGGAGAGCAGGCCCTTGAGATAGCAGAAGCACTTGTCAGAAGCGGTGCCGTTGATCTTGTGGTAATTGACTCTGTGGCTGCCCTGGTGCCCAAGGCAGAGATTGAGGGTGAGATGGGTGACAGTCTGCCAGGGCTTCAGGCAAGGCTAATGAGTCAGGCCCTGAGAAAGTTAACTGCTGCCATATCAAAGTCACAGACAACTGTTATCTTCATAAACCAGATCAGAATGAAGATCGGTGTTATGTTTGGAAACCCAGAAACAACCACAGGAGGCAATGCACTGAAGTTTTACTCCTCCATGAGGCTTGATATCCGGAAGATCGACAATATAAAACAGGGACAGGAGATGATCGGTGGAAGAGTGAGGGTCAAGGTAGTAAAGAACAAGGTGGCACCACCTTTCAAGCAGGCAGAGTTTGATATATATTTCAACGAGGGTATATCAAAAGAGGGTGAACTGATAGATCTTGGTGTTCAGAATGGTATCATAGAGAAGTCAGGTGCATGGTACAGTTATGGCGGTACCAGGATGGGTCAGGGCAGAGAGAATGTGAAAGAGTATCTCAAGAACAATCCCGAGGTTGCCAAAGAGATTGAGGAGAAATTAAGGGAAAAATTTAATTTGAGGAGGCCAGATGCAGATTAATGAATTATTAAAAGAGGCTTATACCCGTAACGCCTCAGACCTCCATATCAAGGTGGGCTCTCCTCCGATACTGAGAGTGGACGGAGAGCTGATTCCTCTGGAGGGTCTAAAAAGAATCAGTCAGGAAGATGCCATTAAGATTGCCTCCACTGTTATGAGCCCGAGCCAGAGAGAGCTCTTTAAGAGAAAGCTGGACATAGATCTGGCCTACAGTGTGCCAGGGCTTGGCCGTTTCAGGTGTAATGTGTTTATTCAGCGTGGCACAATCGGGATTGTCTTCAGGGTCATCCCGATGAAGGTTCCCACAATTGACGAACTGAATCTGCCCCAGGTACTCAAAAAGATCGCCCTTGAACCGAGAGGTCTGATACTCGTTACAGGTACCACAGGAAGTGGTAAATCCACAACACTTGCCGCAATGATCGACCATATTAATGCCAACAAGACATACAATATAATCACCATTGAGGACCCCATCGAATATCTCCACAGAGACAAAAAGAGCATCATCAACCAGAGAGAGGTGGGTTCTGACACAGAGTCATTCAGCAAGGCCCTCAGGGCAGCATTAAGGCAGGACCCGGATGTAATTCTTGTTGGTGAGATGAGGGACTTTGAGACGATCCAGACAGCACTGATAGCTGCCGAAACCGGCCATCTTGTGCTAAGCACACTGCACACAACCGATACCACTGAGACGATCAACCGTATTATTGCGGTCTTTCCGCCTTACCAGCATAAACAGGTACGCATTCAGCTTGCCTCTGTACTGAAAGGAGTCATCTCAATGCGTCTCGTACCCAGGGCCGACGGAAACGGTCGAGTTCCTGCGGTTGAGGTAATGGTTGCCACGGAAACCATAAAGGACTGCATACTTGACCCTGACAAGACCAAACTGATATCCGATGTGATTGCAAAGGGCAAGGTCCATTACGGAATGCAGACATTTGATCAGTCACTTTATGACCTCTATAAATCCGGCCTGATAACCTATGAGGAGGCACTAAGAAGGGCCACTAACCCGGACGACTTTGCCCTGAAGGTTAAGGGCATTCAATCAACAAGTGATCTCACTTATGAAGAGATTGAACAGAAAGAGCAGTCAGACGAGATCCCGATCGAAAGATTCTCGGAGTGAGGCAAGGCAATATGCGCTAAAACTCATTTCCATCCGCGGCAGAAGCGAACAGGAACTGCGTCAACGACTTGCAAAAAGGGGCTATTCCAAGGAACTGATTGATGAGACGGTTGAAGAGATTAGAAGATACGGCTACATTGCTGATGAAACTTTGGCCGAAGACCTTATCAGGTACGCACAAAAAATTAAGTATCTTGGCAGCCGTGGCATAAAGGCATTCCTTACCAAGAGAGGGATTCCGGATGGAATTATCGAACAAGCCGGACTTGAAGAGATTGATGAAGAAAGGATTGCTGAGGAGTTGGTCAGGAAAAGACTGAACCGTTTCAAAGGCCTGACGGAAGAGCAGTTGAAGGGCAGACTGTATAGACTGTTGCAACGGAAAGGGTTCTCATATGATACAATAAAAGGCATTTTAAATCGGTTATCTGATTTTGACGAGATTTAACTATCCAAATCCAGCGATAAGATTCATAGGAGAGAGAAAATATTTACATCGCTTGCCTTCATCCCTCACTAAAAATGAGGGCTTTCGGCAAGCTATCATTGTAAAAACCAAAAGGAGGTTTATATGAAACGGGTACTTATTCTGTTTATGACCCTGGCTGTATTTTTTGCCTGCACAAAACAGATGCGTTACACTGTCGAAGAGATCAAGGACTACCCGCCGGAGATACAGGAGCATATAAAGAAGGGAGAGGTGGTAACAGGAATGACACTTCAGCAGGTCAGATATGCCTGGGGAGCACCCTCTGTCACAAAAGTGTTGAGCCCCTCTCCGGACGGAAAGGACAGGGTTCAGTGGGAGTACCACAGATGGGGTGGAGCATTCAAAACCATCCTGAGATTCACTGATGGAAAACTTACCGAAATCATAAGTACCGAACCGGGAATCGCCAGATAGGGATAGGGACATGACGAGTAGAGAGATAAGAGACAGGTTTCTGGAATTCTTCAGGGCAGAGGGACATGAGATAGTAAGAAGCTCCCCTTTGTTACCGCATGACGATCCCACATTGTTGTTCACAAACGCAGGCATGGTCCAGTTCAAAGGGGTCTTTCTCGGTCAGGAAGAGAGACCTTATCGAAGGGCTGCCTCATGCCAGAAATGTATGCGTGCCGGTGGAAAGCATAGCGACCTTGAAAACGTGGGCCACACCGCAAGGCACCATACATTCTTCGAGATGTTAGGAAACTTCTCCTTCGGAGATTACTTCAAGAGAGAGGCCATAATCTTCGCATGGAAACTACTTACGGATTGGTTTCAACTACCTAAAGAGAAACTTTGGGTCTCTGTGTACGAAGAGGATGATGAGGCAGAAAACCTATGGAAAGAACTAACGGATATTGATCCGGAAAAGATTGTCCGTCTCGGAGCAAAGGACAATTTCTGGCAGATGGGCGATACCGGCCCCTGCGGTCCCTGCTCTGAGATCATTATAGACCAGGGTGAAGAGGTAGGATGCGGACAGCCTGACTGCAATGTTGAGTGTGACTGTGACAGATACCTTGAACTCTGGAATCTCGTCTTCATGCAGTTTAACAGGGACCAGTCAGGCAATCTCACACCGTTACCAAAACCCAGCATTGACACCGGAATGGGCCTTGAAAGGATAAGCGCCGTTCTTCAGGGCAAGCACAACAACTTTGACACGGACCTTTTCCAGCCGATCATAGAGACTATCTCTGCTATTGCAGGGGTCAGCTACGGAGCCTCGGCCTCTTCAGACGCCTCAATGAGGGTTATTGCCGATCATATAAGGGCTTCAACCTTCCTGCTTGCTGAGGGGCTTATTCCCACCAATGAAGGCAGAGGGTATGTACTGAGAAGAATTATAAGGCGTGCTGCACGACATGCAAGGCTACTTAACCTTCCTGTTCCATCCCTTCACAGACTGGTTGATCCTGTAATTGATGTAATGGGAGATATCTATCCCGAAATCAAAGATGAAAAGGAGCGTACTGCCAAGCTACTGCAGATTGAGGAGGAACGTTTCTCCAGAACAATAGAGGCTGGTATGAACATACTTGACGGAATACTGGAAAACCTAAGGGCGGAAGGCAAGGAGACCATACCGGGAGATGAGCTATTCCGTCTTTACGATACCTATGGATTCCCCTTGGACCTTGCAAGGGATATAGCAAATGACGAAGGTTTCAGGATAGACGAAGAGGGTTTCCAGAAGGCTATGCAGGCACAGCGTGAAAAGGCAAGGGCCAGTGCTGGTCAGCGCACGGTTGAGATTGGTGGCAGTATCTACAATGAACTGGTCAGGGAGATCGGCGAAACCGAATTCATCGGCTATGATTCCCTTAGCTCAACCTCTGTTGTAAAGGCCATTATTAAAGACAATCATCATGTGGAGGAACTCTCGGAAGGGGAAGAAGGCGAGGTTGTGCTTGACAGGACACCCTTTTATGCAGAATCCGGTGGTCAGGTTGGTGACGAAGGTACAATTCAGTCCTCTTCTACGTATCTGAAGGTACTTGACACCAAAAAACCTGTTCAGGGACTCCATGTACACAAGATTAAGGTAAAGAGAGGCGTGCTTCGTAAGGGGGAAGAGGTGCACTGCTTAGTTGATGAACAAAGACGTAAGGCCACCATGCGTAACCACACAGCCACCCATCTGCTGCATAAAGCACTGAGACTGGTGCTGGGAGAGCATGTGAAACAGGCAGGCTCACTTGTCAGTCCCGAAAGGCTCAGGTTTGACTTCACCCACTTCAGTGGTGTCCAACCCGATGAACTCAGAGAGATAGAGGATATTGTTAATGAAAAGATCTTGGATAACCTTACAGTGAAAACAGAGATCATGAGCATTGAGGAGGCTATCGACTCCGGTGCAGTGGCTCTTTTTGACGAAAAATACGGTGACTCTGTCAGGGTGGTCTCCGCAGGGGATTTCAGCAAGGAACTCTGCGGAGGTACTCATTGTAAAGCCACAGGGGAGATCGGGCTCTTTGTTATCACATCAGAATCAAGTGTAGCCTCCGGAATCAGAAGGATAGAGGCCCTTACAGGCAAGGCCGCCTTTGAGTTCCTTAGAACTCAGCGAAACACCGTTGAGGAAATAAATGATATTCTCAAGACAGATAATCCATTACAGAAAATAGAAAAGCTTGTTAAAGAGCTTAAAGACAAGAACAGAGAAATTGAGAGGTTAAAAACCGGCGCCGGAGGCCCTGATCTGATTAGCGAGGCAATTAATGCTGCCAGGGAGATAAACGGCGTCAAGGTAGTGACCCTGAGAAAGGACGGCCTGAATCATAAGGAACTCCGTCTGTTGTCAGACAGGGTCAAGGATAAATTGAAATCAGGAATTATCATTGCATCCTCCTCATATGACGGACAGGCTGCCATTGTCTGTATGGTAACAAAGGACCTGACTGACCGTTACAATGCCGGTAGCATTGTTAAAGAGATTACTACAATGGCCGGTGGAAGAGGCGGGGGAAAGGCTGAGATGGCCCAGGGTGGAGCAAAGGATATGGCAAAGCTTGATGAGGCAATCAAAAAGATCTCCGATATACTACAGAGGCTTTAACTCCAGAGGAGAGATGCTTAAAAGGGCCTGCCGTATCCTTATCGTACCGCTCTTGATTACATTTAATCTTTTCTGTATTGCAGAGGCATTCTCCGGTGCCTATACACTATCCGCAGAAGAGACTGTTTTTGGTCTCATGCGAAGTTATACCATCAGAGATGACAAAGAAACATTGATTGATCTCTCCTTTCAGTACAATCTCGGATACAACGAAATAAGTGATGCAAATCCCGGAGTAGATCCCTGGTACCCCGGCTCCGGAACTAGGATCATCATCCCCACCAGCTGGATACTCCCTGATATTCCGGATACTCTATTAGAGAAAACCGAAAGGGTTATTGTAATCAATCTGGCAGAGATGAGGTTATACTTTATCAAAAAGACAGACTCCCGCATCAGAGTAATAACCTTCCCAATCGGTATCGGACGTGAAGGGTTTAATACACCTACCGGATTGTATCGCATTATCGATAAACTCAAAGATCCCGTATGGGTTATACCGCCTTCGATAAAGGATGAATATCCTGAGCTTCCGTCAGTTGTTCCTCCGGGTCCTGATAATCCACTCGGAAGTTATGCCCTCCGCTTGTCAAATCCGGAATATCTTATTCACGGCACAAACAAGCCACTGGGAATCGGAAGAAGGGTTAGCCACGGATGTATAAGAATGTACCCGGAGGACATAAAACGGCTTTACACAATGGTCCACATAGGAGACAGGGTCTACATAACCTATCAAAGCGTCAAGATAGGGAGAAAAAACAGAGAAATATACATAGAGGTTCATAAAGACTATCTTAATAAGGAGAACCAACTTCAATCCGCAATCAATCTCTTACGGAGGAAGGGGCTTCTGGATGAGATCGATACAGAAGAGTTATACAGATCAGTCAACCAAAAACTGGGTATCCCTACTGTTTTGAAAAATAAGGCTGATTAGTTTTATCTGTTCCATTGTCTGTCTTTCTGCTCAAGAAGTTTTTCAACAGTGGTTTTAAGCCTTATATACACCTTGATCTTTTTCCTCTCTCTTACATAATTATTATCTAAAACATCGCTTTCAGCATAAACAAATGGTCTGTACAGCGGAACAATCTCATAACCGTATATCCTGCCCGAGGAATCCACAATCTTTCTTATGGCAATTCCGTAGGTATCTATATCCTGTCTGACAAAACTTTTTGCCCTTTCAACCGCCTTGGAAGCCGTAAGTTTCTTGAATCTTCTGTAGTTGAACTCGCTCGTAAAGGGCTCGATATCCACATCGTCTCCCCTTATGTCCAATATCGCAAAGATTAGCAGGTCATCGGATGAGTTACCACCGTGGAGAATAAGGTCGAAACTGCCTTCAATCTCCTTCTCGATGGCATTCACCATACCAAGACGCTCCCCGGCAGATGTGTATCCCTGACTGAGAGTTAACGTCAAGACAAGGGACAAAACCGCTGTTACCAATGCATACATAATACTATCTTAGCATTAACGGAAGAAGGCACACCGATTCCTTTGCGCTGAAAAAAACACTCTATTGCTCAAAACACAAGAAATCAAGCCGTTACAACGTGCACTCTGGCAGCACTGTCTGTTTCAAGCAGTTCGGGATCAAGTTTGCACTCTATCTCAGCATTCTGGTTGGTCACGAAACAGCTTATCTGTTCCTTCAATGTATTGGCGATACCAAGGAGTTCGTCAGAGAGTGCCTTCAGTGAGTAAACCTGCTCTGAAGTATGTTTTACTATGTCGGCAACATGTTCCATACTCTGGCTCACCTCTTCGGCAGCTGAGGACTGCTGTTCCGTGGCTGTTGCAATTCTCTGAACCATCTCCATCACCTGTTCCGAACTGCTAACTATCTCCTGGAGCGCGTCTCCGGCACCTCTTGCTATCTCCACAGACTTGCTTACGGCATTAGTGCTTCTTTGCATTACGACGATCGTATTGTCCGTCTCTTTCTGGACTGACACGATCTTCTCTGCAATCTCTTCGGTTGCATGAGCTGTTTTTTCAGCAAGCTTCCGTACCTCGTCCGCCACTACTGCAAAGCCTCTTCCTTGCTCTCCCGCTCTGGCCGCCTCGATGGCTGCATTCAGGGCAAGCAGATTTGTCTGGTCTGCTATGTCCTGGATAACAGAGAGTATCTCTCCGATTTCTTTGGACCGCTCACCTAAAGTCTCCAGCTTTGCCGATGCATCACTTATCTCATCCGCAAGGCCTTTGATATTGTCTACCACCTCACCAACCACAGCCTTACCCTTCATAGCCGCATCATATGAGAGCTTGGCAGACTCGGATGCACTGGAGGCATTCTGTGCCATATCAACTATGGTTTGTGACATCTCTGTGGCAGCCGAGGCAACCTGTTCGACCTGCCGGTTTTGCCGTGATGTGTTCTCCTTTAACTCTTCGGAAAACTCTGCCACCCTTACAGCCTGAGTGGATATGGATCTGATATTCTCGGAAATCTTATAAAAAACAGTGTTCAGATGTCCTAACATCTGATTCAACGTGCTTGCCATAATGCCCATCTCATCCGAGCTGTTCACATCGATCCTTTTGGTAAGGTCACCTTTAGAGATCTCTTTTGATGCCTCCATAACAAGATGCACCGGCCTGCTTATCGATCTTGCAATAAACATCGCAAAGACAATAAAGCATATAACACTGACAATCGTAACCACTCCTATAGTGGTGATTACCTTTGAAATGCTCTTTCTTTTGTTCTGGTAGAATGTCTCGACAAGTTGCTTTTGTTGTTCTGCCATTTTGTCAATCGATTGAAAGATGGCCTTCTTTATATCAAGCCATTTTTCATGAACAAGATCTACCGTATCAATATCATCCGATTCATATGCCTTTTTAAGCTCAACAGCCAGCTTCTTGAATTCCGCAAATTGTTTCTTGAAATCCTTTATCGTTCCCCCGAGTTCTTCGGCATTTAAGACCGACTCAGTTTTTTTCCAAAGGCTATCAAGCTTCTTCAGAGCCTCTGAGAGATGACTGGCTGCCTTCTGTGATGACTCGGCAGAACTGATAACTCCCACCATCTGATAATCAACCTCTCTCAGGATTAGCTGAATATTTCTGAGGTTATCAAGGGGTGTAAGATTGTTGACATATACCTCCTTTAAAGAAGCAAGTTGGCCTCTGCCCATGTTGACCGCACTAAAGCCGAACAGTGACAGGACTATCAGTCCTGCCACTGTCATTATGAACAGCTTATGAGAGATCTTTATATTACTGAGTTTCATGGCTTACACCTCCATTTCAGCCTTTCTTACCTTCCCTTCAACGATTTTCCCTCCGCAAGAGTCACTGTACCCTGCTCGGCTATTATCTTCTGTCCTTCGGGACTCAGGGCAAATTCTATGAACTTCTTCACCTCTCCTGAAGGAGACTCTTTTGTCACAAGATACAACGGCCTGTAGAAGGGATACTTACCTGAGGCTATATTCTCCTTTGTCGGAGCAACACCATCAACCTTGAGAATCTTCAGCTTTGTCCTCTTTTTGGCACTTGAGATTCCTGTTACACCAATTCCGTATTTGTCTCTTGATATCGCCCTTTCCAGGGGACCGGAACTCTTCATCTTCTTTGCATCAGCGGCAAACTCCTGATTGTGATTATTAAAGATCAATTCCCTGGCCATAAGGCCCACGCCACTGATCTTTCCTTTTCTCACATAGAGGGTTAAAGGAGCATCAGGCCCTCCGAGCTCCTTCCAGTTCTTTATCTTTCCAGTAAGAACTGCCTTGAGCTGTTCTGTAGTGATGTTATCAACGGGGTTATCCTTATTTACAACCACCACAAGGGCATCCCATGCTACCTGATTCATCTTTACACCATTTTCTTCTGGAACATTCAAGGCATGTCTGCAAGAGCCACCCATGTCCGCAATCCCCTTGGCCACAGCCCTTATTCCCTTTGTGGCGCCTCCGCCTTTAATAATGATCTTCACACCTGTCTTAGCCTCATAGGCTGCTGCCAGCTCCTTCATAAATGCCTTTTTGGTGATACCACAACCAACCCACTTCAACTCCTTTGCCTCTGCTGTTGTTCCAAGGAAAAGAAGCCCAACAGTAATTAAGATAATGTAAAGTCCTTTTTTGTATATGTCCCTCATCCTTAGCCCACCTCCTTGCCATGTTATCAGCTACAAAGTAGCCTTTTTAGCCTGTTAACTCTTATATCGACACCCGGCAAATCAAACTTTAAACCTCTAAACTTTCACCTTGATTTTGTCTAAAGTTACAATTTTAGATTTTTCCTCAAATCATTCAACTCCTTTTCAATTACTTGGATTTCCCCATTAAAATCTGTTCAATGTTAACCAACACTGGTGATTATGATTTAAATCATGGAATAGGGATAAGGTTTGTGTATAATAAAAGTATGAGTAACTTTAAAGAATCATGTCCTGGAAGCAGAGAGATCAGGAATCCCTATCCGGAGGAGATCACCTGTGTATTCTGCGGCAGTGCCGTGGAGATATGGTCGGATGAGCCTGAAACGGTCTGCCCTGGATGCAAAAGGACAGTCTCAAGGGATATGAAACCCACCTGCCTTCAGTGGTGTCCTGCGGCAAAGGAGTGCGTGGGGACCGAAAAATATGAGAGACTGATGAAGGCTATTAAGGAGGAGTAGTTCCGTAACCTCCTCCTCCGGGGGTCTTGATGATAACGGACTCGCCGGGTGAGAGTTTCAGGACTGTTCTACCAGGAAGTCTTACCAGGCTGCCGTCTCTTCTTCGGAGAAGATTAACACCTGCCCTTCCGGCTGCTCCTCCATGTAGACCAAAGGGAGCCTTTGATCTCCTCTCGGAGATAATGGTTACCGTGGCCGGCTTTTTGAAGAGAATTTCTCTTATTAGTCCGTTACCTCCCCTGTATCTGCCTCTGCCACCGGAGTTTCTTCTTATAATGAATCTTTTTAGCATGATCCCGGGATGTCTTAACTCAAGAACCTCGGGGTCAGTGATCCTTGTGTTTGTCATATGAACCTGTATGGCCGAGGCTCCATCGCAGCCCTCTGTGGCACCATAGCCTCCGCCAAGGGTCTCGTAATAAGGGCTCTCTCCCTCCACCTCAAAAAGAAGATTATTCATGGTTCCCTGAGAGGCAGCAGCAACTCCCAGTGCACATAGAAGCACATCAACCACCCTTTGAGAGGTCTCAACATTACCGCTTGCCACTGCCACAGGATAATCTGGATTGAGAATGGATCTCTCGGGAACAATCAATCTCACAGGTCTCAGACATCCACTGTTAAGAGGGATTTCGTCATCCGTCAGAGTTCTGAGAACATACAATACAGCAGAACGTGTTACAGACAGAGGGGCATTAAGGTTGTCACTGCAGTGCTGTGAATCCGTACCTGTAAAGTCAAATACAGCCCTGACCGTGTCAGGAGGGTTCTCACCTGCCTGGATGGAAACCTTCACCTTGATTACTGTTCCGTCGTCAAGACAGTCCTCAAAGCTACTGCAGAGAGAGTCCCTTTCACCAAGAAGATTCCACAGTGCCAACTTTACAGCAAAGGCGCCATTGTCCTGAATAAAGGCCATATAGGACCTTACGGTCTCGTATCCGTATTTGTCAATGACAGCCTTCAACTCCGTCTCACCTTTTCTACAGGCAGCCATCTGGGCTATCAGATCGGCAATCCTTTGTTCGATATCCCTTACAGGATACGGATGTTCTGTTAACAACCTTCTGAACTCCTCTTCTCTTAAACGGCCTCCGCGAAGAAGCAAAAAGCCGTCAATGAGAATACCCTCCTCACTTATATGGGTCGCCTCCGGCGGCATGGACCCTGGTGTTGTTCCTCCAATATCGGCATGGTGTCCCCTGGCTGCTGTAAAGAATAATAACTCTCCGCTGTCTGAAAATACGGGTGATATAACAGTTATATCCGGCAGATGGGACCCACCTCGGTAGGGATTGTTTGTTACGTAGATATCACCTGGTCGCAGATCGGCTCCATGCTGCCTCAGTATCGCTTTAACAGTATCCGCCATTGATCCGAGATGAACGGGGATATGTGGAGCATTGGCCACAAGCTCTCCACCAGGGTCAAAAATGGCACATGAGAAATCCAGCCTCTCCTTTATGTTAACGGAGTGGGCCGTATTCCTTAGGGTATGTCCCATCTCTGTTGCAATGCCTGTAAAAAGATTGTTAAAGACCTCAAGCAGAACCGGATCAGCCTTCTCAGTGGACACCCGTACCGGCACCGACAGCCTTTGTAATCGCCTGGCAACGATTACCCCCTTTTCATGAACTGTAGCCTCGAATTCCTTATCTATTACAAGGGTGGTAAAGTTATCTACAATCAATGCAGGACCAGACAGCCTCGTTCCTGTGGAGAGTGTCTCTCTGCGATACACAGGAGTCTCCACATGGCCGTCCTCTGTAAACATTTTATGAAACATTACAGGAACAGGTGGATTACTACCTGAAGACTCCTCTTTATAGGGAGGCAGAAAACCTGTGTTCTTTCTGACCGATATCCTGAGTGTCACTGTCTCTACTTCCGCATCCTTTCTGAAGAATCCGAAGAGCCTCCTGTGATGATTCACAAAGGTTCTGTAGGTTTCATCATATGTACTGTATCTTACTGTTATGGTCCTGTCAGTACCTTTAACCCTTAAGTCAATCTCTCTCTCAACATGGTATCCATGAGGGTCCTCTGTCAGGAGTTCTTTCTCAAGCTCATGGAATATCTCTTTAAGTTTCTCATGACCTTTTGCGTCATAAGAGAGCATATGGGTTTTTACACTCTTTGATACGGTACTGGCAAGCCCAATTCCATAAGCTGAAAACAGGCTGGCCAACGGATGAAAAATAACCTCTTTCATATCAAGCAGAGAAGCAACCCGACAGGCATGTTGGCCTCCAGCACCTCCGAAACAGACAAGGGCATAATCCCTCACGTCAACCCCCTTAGATATGGAGACCTCCTTTATTGCCTGCGCCATACGCTCGTTTGCCACTCTGAGAAAACCAAGTGCAACCTCCTGTGAAGAAAGTGCTGTAGCAGAGTGTTCATTTATGGTCTTACGGAGCCTCTCAAAACCATCCTGTACAACAGAGATATCCACAGTAGAGTCTCGCCCCTGTCCGAAAGTCTTAGGCATGAACTCCGGAATCAGCCGCCCTGTCAGGAGATTCGCATCTGTTATGGTAAGAGGTCCCCCAAAACCATAACATGCCGGCCCCGGATAGGCTCCGGCAGAGTCAGGACCAACTCTCATCTTCTGTCCGTCAAACCATAATATCGAACCTCCTCCTGAGGCCACGGTATGGATGTCGAGCATCTCTGTCTGTATCTCAATATCGGAAATCCTCTTTTCAAAGACCCTCTCCATCTGTCCGTCATACCGCGACACATCCGTTGAGGTTCCTCCCATATCAAATCCGATGGCACCCTTCAGAGCCATCTCCTCTGAAAGACAGGCAATGGCAACCGCTCCTCCTGCAGGCCCTGATAGTACTGCATCCTTTCCCTTGAAACCTTCAGGTGGCACAAGCCCTCCTGAACTCACAAAAAACTCCACCTTCACATCTCCAATCTCTTTCTTTAATCCCTCCAGATATTCGGCAAGGACAGGGCTCAGATAGGCATCAACAATGGTTGACTGTCCACGGGTGATAATCTTTATCTGATTGGATGTCCTGTGTGAGAGAAAGATGTTCTCAAACCCGGAATCCTTTAAGAGCTCCTCACAGAGCAACTCATGCTCGGGATTAATCCAGGAATGCATAAAGACCACTGCCACGGCATGGAAATCGGCTGGACTAAAGGATCTCAAAAGCCCTTTGAGTTCATCTCTTTTAGGTTCTTTTATGATCCTTCCTTCAGCATCAATCCTCTCATCCACCTCCACAACATCACTATAAAGCCTTAAAGGCTTTTTTATACAGAGGCTGAACAGATCGTCACGACTCTGATAACCTATATCCAGCATATCGGCAAACCCCTTTGTGGTCAGAAGAAGTACACGACCGCCTTTCCTTTGCAAAAGGGCATTTGTGGCAACGGTTGTGCCAAGTCTTATGCACTCCACAAGCTCTGAAGAGAGGGCCTGAGAGGGCGCAAGCTTCAGTATCCTCCTTATCCCCTCAACAGCTGGGTCATTGTAATCCGGTGACTCTGAAAGGAGTTTCAGTGTATGATAATGTCCTTCTGGATCGACACCTATAACATCAGTGAAGGTGCCTCCTCTGTCTATAGCAAACCGCCATCTGTTTGTGATTTTATCCATAACAGTACATTATACACTATCTGCAAAAGATCAGCCCAACTCCAGCGGTAACCCAAATATGCCGATAGTAAATGATAATACTCGGTAAATTTGGGTGGTAACGATAACGAACAACCGCAGGAAGGGGTGCATAAATCCTATCATTGGATTTGGAATTCTGGTAACCCTCAACCAGATGGTTTATGTTATATTAAGACATTGGGGCATCAGACAGACTGATTTAGCCCTGCATAGCAGGGAGTGAATATTCCTTTCTTTAAATGAAAGGAACAGGAATTTTTCAGGAGGGGATCATGAAAAAGGCAAGGACCACCAAAGCAGAGAAATCCGCAACCAGACAGAAGGCGTCTTCTAAAAACACCAGCTGCATGATGCGTAAGCAGTACCTGAAGACCAGACCCATCTGCCGGGTTACATTCCGCCTGCCCAAAGAGGCTGCGCCAGAAGCCAAAAAGGTATCAATTGTCGGTGATTTTAACAACTGGGATGCCAACAGAGATGTAATGAAACGGCTTAAGACAGGTGATTTTACCAT
>JALUAR010000017.1:0-2936 GCA_027050975.1 Thermodesulfovibrio sp. | reverse complement strand
ACCATCACTCTGGAACTTGACAGAAAGAGAGAGTACAGATTCCGCTATCTTATAGACGGGAAAATCTGGGAGAATGATTGGGCTGCAGACAAATATGTTCCGAACCCTTACGGCGGTGACGACTCTGTGGTGATAATACAATAATACGAATTATGCACCCATTGCGGGTTCTACTTTGGGCTAAGACCCACCCCCTGAGTATTACACCCGCCTTTCGGGTGAATAAAGAAGTTGAAAATATCTTTTCATTTCAACAACAACCCGGATTATTTGCATAATCCGGGAATAATAGAAGAGGCAGGTTTTTAACCTGCCTCTTTATTTTTGAAGTCTCTTCTGTAGCCCTGCTTCTGCCCTTCTTAGTGCAGACTCGGCCTTCTGAAGTGCCTCCTCAGCTTTTGCCTCTGCCCTTGAGGCAGCAGCCTTTGCCTCCTCGACCATTCTTCTGAGTTCCGCAATCTCAGTCTTCAGAGACTCTATGTCAATAGCATCGATTTTACCCTCAAGCTCTTTGACCTTCGCCTCAATACCTTCAACCCTCTTTTCCAGTGCAGCGGTTCTCTCGTTAAGAGGCTCTACCTGTTTGGCTACATACTCCTTTGTGGCACAGCCTGACAGGAAAAGCCCCAGCACCAGAAGCACCGCAATTACAACTGTCCTCATACCTTACCTCCTTTCTTTTATACGGTTGATTTTGAGAGATCCCCCATCTTCTCCCTGAGTGCAGCCTGAGCAGCAGCAAGACGGGCTATCGGCACTCTATAGGGTGAGCAGCTGACATAGTTCATACCTACATTATGGCAGAACTCTACTGATTTTGGATCTCCTCCGTGCTCACCACAGATTCCTACCTTGAGATCGGATCTTGTCTTTCTGCCCCTCTGGATACCAATCTTTACTAATTCACCAACACCGGATATATCAAGACTTACAAAAGGATCCTCGGGAAGGATCTTCTTCTCTACATAGAAGGGCAGGAACTTGCCTGCATCGTCACGGCTTAAGCCAAAAGTGGTCTGCGTGAGATCGTTTGTTCCGAAGGAGAAGAACTGTGCATACTCAGCTATCTCATCGGCAGTAATTGCAGCCCTCGGAAGCTCAATCATGGTGCCTATCATGTAATCCACACTCACCTTCTTTTTCTTCATCACCTCTTCAGCAGTCCTCTGGACAAGCTCATACATAACCTTGAGTTCGTTGACATGTCCAATAAGGGGGATCATTATTTCAGGCTTGACATCAACTCCCTTCTTCTTCAGTTCACAGGCAGCCTCCATTATTGCCCTCACCTGCATCTCGTATATCTCGGGATAGGTGATTCCAAGACGGCATCCTCTGTGACCTAACATGGGGTTGAATTCATACAGTGCCTGGTTACGTTCCTTGAGGTTTTTGACAGAAACATTCATCTCTTTGGCAAGCTCTTTCAGTTCCTTGTCTGTGTGGGGAAGAAACTCATGAAGTGGAGGGTCCAGCAGCCTGATGGTAACAGGCAGTCCTTCCATTGCCTTGAATATTCCTTTGAAGTCCTTTTTCTGCATTGGCAGTATCTTCTTAAGGGCTTTGCGTCTTCCTTCCTCATCATCCGCAAGGATCATCTCACGAACCGCCTTGATTCTATCCCCTTCAAAGAACATATGCTCTGTTCTGCAGAGTCCGATACCCTCGGCACCAAACTCCCTTGCTACCTTTGCATCCTTAGGCGTATCAGCATTCGTTCTGACTCCAAGTGTCCTTACCTCATCAACCCATTCCATAAAGACGGCAAAATCCCCCGTCATCTGAGGCTTTACAAGAGGGACCTTTCCGAGGATAACATCACCGGTAGAGCCATCTATGGTTATATAGTCTCCTTCCTTTACCTTTACGTCATTAACAGTAAAGTATTTCTTCTTTTCGTTTATGTTTAAATCACCGCAGCCTGCCACACAGGGTTTGCCCATCCCCCTTGCAACAACAGCTGCATGGGAGGTCATTCCACCCCTGGCGGTCAGAATACCCTGGGCTGCATTCATACCACCGATATCCTCCGGTGAGGTCTCAAGCCTTACCAGGATAACCTTCTCACCCTTTTCAGCCCATTTCTCCGCATCCTTGGCAGTAAAGACAGCCATCCCAACAGCAGCACCCGGAGAGGCTGGCAGCCCTTTGGCAAGCTTCTTGACCTTTGCCTTTGGATCAATCATGGGGTGAAGTAACTGATCAAGCTGCTCCGGATCAACTCTCATAATAGCGGTCTGCTTGTCAATCAGCCCCTCTTTGACCATATCTATTGCGATCTTTAGGGCAGCCCTGGCAGTTCTCTTTCCGACACGGGTCTGAAGCATGTAGAGCTTACCTTCCTGGATTGTAAATTCCAGGTCAAGCATATCCTTGTAATGCTTCTCCAGCTTTTTATAGATCTGCATCAGTTCATTATAAGCCTCAGGCATCTTTTCTTTTAATGCCTCAACAGGCAGAGGGGTCCTGATTCCGGCAACAACATCCTCTCCCTGAGCGTTAAGGAGACATTCGCCGTAGAACTTATTCTCACCTGTGGATGGGTCTCTGGTGAAGGCGACACCTGTGCCTGATGTATCACCCATGTTGCCGAAGACCATGGTGCAGATATTAACAGCAGTACCCAGATCTTCGGGAATGCCGTGAAGCCTTCTGTATGTCTTAGCCCTTTCTCCGTTCCATGAATTAAAAACTGCATTTATTGCAAGTCTGAGCTGTTCAAAGGGATCCTGTGGGAAGGACTTTTTGATCTCTTTTTTGTAGAGCTTCTTGTACTGATCCACTAAATCCTTCAAGTCCTCGGCGCTGAGGTCCGAATCATATTTTGCTCCGACCTCCTCCTTCTTTTTCTCAAGAAGGTCCTCAAATTTCATCCTGTCAATGCCCATGACAATGGAGGAAAACATTGTTATAAAACGCCTGTAGGCATCATAGGC
>JALUAR010000016.1 GCA_027050975.1 Thermodesulfovibrio sp. | reverse complement strand
GAATATACAGAATGAAAGAATTATAAGGATTTACAACAAAACAGTAAAAAATATATCTTCTGACATAACAATTACAGAGGATAATAAAAAGCCTGAGGCAGGAAAAGATGAAAAAACTTCAGATAAGAAGAAAACTTCTCTTAAAGAACTTCTGAGAGAGGTCTCAAGAAAGGTCCGTCAGGAACAGTTTGAGGATGCACTGAAGCTTCTTCAGGAAGCTTCAAAGAGGTGGCCAAAAAGTCCGGAAATTGAAGGATGGTTTGGAGCAATATATATGAAGCTGAACAAACCGGAACAGGCGATAGAGCATTTTAAAGAAGCTGCCGAGGCTCTTCCTGCCGAGCCGGAGTATCACAACGGGCTCGGATACGGATATTTATCTATAGGAGAGCCTGTGAAGGCAATGGGAGAGTTTTATAAGGCATTGTTATTAAATCCGAAATATGTGGATGCCCTTGCCGGACTTGGCTTTGTTTATATTGAGTTGGGAAGCAGAGAACTGGCACTGGATGTGTACAGACAGCTTTTGGAGATCGATCCCCTTGCAGCGGAAAAGCTTTACAGGATAATAGTCAAGCGTTTTTGATATTTAAGATTCAGGTTAGATGTTTTATCACTACTGTCCGATAAACAGAGTAAGTCATTGTAGGGCAGGGGGTATTAATTTTTCGACTCATTCTCGCAGGCCATCCATGGCCTGCTCCGAGGGAATTTTGCGATTTGCCCTCACGGCAAATCTTATGCAAAATTCAAATCCGCTCAAAATTAATACCCCCTGCCCTCTATTGGGTTTTTATTAAATTTTTACCGGACACTAATTATGTTTTATGAATACCAAAAGAGGGAGTAGCGAAAAAACGCTCCTCCCTAAGTGGTGCGGAAATATCGGGATTTAAAGTTGTCTTCACGAAGTTGTGCTGACCAGATCAATTGACGGGAAAAAGTATCCTATCTCGTAACTGGCGGACTCGGGTGAGTCTGAACCGTGAACAATGTTCCTTTCAATATCTGAAGCAAAATCGGCCCTGATTGTGCCCGGAGTTGCCTCTTTTGGGTTCGTTGCACCCATGATCTCTCTTACCTTGGAGATGGCACCATCTCCTTCCACAACCATGACCACGATAGGTCCCTCAGACATGAAGTTAGTAAGGCTGTCGTAAAAGGGCTTATCCTTATGAACAATATAAAAACCTTTGGCCTCCTCCTTTGTCATCTTAAGCATCCTTAATGCCACAATACGAAGACCTGCCTTTTCAAACCTGCCAATCACCTCACCAATAAGATTCTTCTTAACTCCGTCGGGCTTCACAATAGAAAGCGTTCTCTCCATAAACTACCTCCTTTATTTTTTTAAACTCTCAAGAAGTGTGCTCACTGCCTCAACAGACCTGGAAAAACCCTCTTTCTCTTTTTCCGTTAGAGGGAGTTCCACGATCTTCTCCACTCCAGCCTTACCAAGAATTACGGGAACTCCGACATAAAGCCCTTTTACACCGTACTCACCGTTAAGGTAGGCTGCGGCAGGGAGTAATCTTTTTTCATCAAGCAGTATTGATTTTACCATCTGGAAGGTTGAAGCCGCAGGTGCGTAATAGGCGCTTCCGGTTTTTAATAAGGACACAATTTCTGCTCCTCCATTGCGCGTCCTTTCGATTAACGATTCTATCTCTTCTTCTGAAAGAAGCTCGGTAATAGAAACTCCGCGGACTGTTGTGAATCGTGGCATGGGGACCATCTGATCTCCGTGTCCTCCCAACACCAGGGCCTCTACATCCTGAACGGAAACCCCCAGTTTTTCAGCAACAAATGTCCTGAATCTTGAGGAGTCAAGCACGCCTCCCATACCCATAACCCTGGTTGAATCAAATCCCGTCTCCTGCCAGCATAACTGTGCCATTACATCCATTGGATTTGTAACCACGATTACAATGGCTTCAGGGCAGACCTCCTTGATGGTTGAGCTTACAGACCCGATTACAGATGCATTTATATTCAACAGGTCATCCCTTGACATCCCCGGCTTTCTCGCTGCTCCGGCAGTGATGACTACTATGTCCGAGTCCCTGATATCAGTGAGATCATTGGTGCCTGTAACCTGCACGCTCACATCCCAGAGCGGTGTTGCCTCAAGCATATCAAGGGCCTTTCCCTGAGGCATGCCGTCAACTATGTCGTAAAGGGTAACATTTGCAAGCCCTGACATGGCAATATACTGTGCAAGAGTTGCTCCAACATTTCCTGCTCCGATGACGGATACCTTCCTTCTCATTTAACCTCCTTGTATTTCAAATTTAAGGTCTCTTTATTTATTCAATCCGGATAAAGGGAGTTCGCGGTCTTATATGTTAAATCTTTGATATCTTTATCTTTGCTATCTTTCTTTGCTCCATCTGTAGGATGAGAAATCTGAGATTGTGGTAACGGATCTGTTCCCCTTCCTTGGGTAGCCTTCCGAAGAGCCCGAACACAAAACCTCCGATAGTATGAAAATCAGGACTTTCCAGTTTAACACCAACAAGATCACTTACCTCATCCAGTGGAGTGGTACCGGCAACAATAAAGGTCCCCTCATCAATAACCTCAACATCCTTATCAGCCTGTATCTTTTCGAATTCATCCTGGAGACTTCCCACAATCTCCTCCATCAGATCTTCAAGAGTAATGAGACCTGCAGTTCCTCCATACTCGTCCATCACTATGGCTATCTGAAACTTCTTTTTCTGCATCTCATTCAGGAGTTCACTCACTTTTTTATTTTCCGGGATAAAGTATGCCTCCCTGATGAACTCCTTAATGGGGGTATTTAAGTCAACATCTCCTTCGGACATCTTTATAAGTATATCCTTAATGTAGAGAATTCCCACGACATTATCCATCTTTTCATGGATAACAGGATAACGTGAGAACCCCTTTTCCTTAACAAGCTGAAGTGCCTCAGCAACAGTTGCCTCATCGCTTATTGCAACTATCTCGGTTCTTGGTACCATGGATTCTGAGGCAACGGTATCTCCGAATTCGAAGACTTTATGAAGCATCTCTCGCTCTTCTTCATGCAGCGTGCCAGACTCCTCACCAAGGTCAATCATTGCCCTGATATCATCCTCGGTTACAAAAGGGGAAGCAGGTGTCTTTGCCCCCATTACCTTCAAAAGCCATCCGGGCAGTCTGGTGAATATCCACACTATGGGGCTTGTCAAAGTGATAAGTATTTTTACAGGCCTTGCAACTAAAAAGGCATAACGCTCTGAATGGCTGAGGGCGAGTGTCTTGGGAGTAATCTCTCCCAGAAGTACTATCAGCACTGTCATAAGAAGCGAGGCAATCAGCCAGCCATCCTCACCGAAAATGTTCAGCAGCACTGCCGTACCAAGGGATGTGGCCAGTATTATGAAGAAGTTTTCCGTAAGAAGTATTGTGCCAAAGAGCTTGTCATGTTCAGCGAGTATGGACTGGACGAGCTTTGCCCTTTTGTCATCCTTCTCAGCGAGATTCTTTATCCTGATTCTGTTTACAGATATAAGAGATGCCTCAGAGCTTGAAAGGAATGCCACAATAAGGATACAAACGATGATTGCTATAAGCCCTACAACGTTGTTGGGAGAACTTATCGGTATAGTTTCCATTTATGTTTTTATTCTGTCAATGATAGCCTGGGCCATCTCGGAGGTTCCCACCGCGGTTGGGTCATCAGGAGTGGGCTTCATATCATAGGTAACATATTTCCCCTCCTCAATGACCTCTGCAACTGCTTTTTCTATACTCTGGGCAGCCTCATCCTCTCCAAGATGCCTTAGCATCATCACCCCCGACAGAATCATGGCAAGGGGGTTTACCTTATTCAGTCCTTTATACTTCGGAGCGCTTCCATGGGTTGCCTCGAACACAGCTATTTCATCACCGATATTAGCTCCGGGAGCAAGCCCCAGTCCTCCAATGAGTCCTGCACCAAGGTCTGAGATAATATCACCGTACAGGTTGGGTAATACCAGGACATCGTATAGCTCAGGTTTCTGTACCAGCTGCATACACATATTATCCACAATCCTGTCTTCAAATTCAATATCAGGATAGTCTCTGGCAACATTCTGAGCCACTTCCAGAAAGAGTCCGTCGGAGAACTTCATGATATTTGCTTTGTGAACGGCTGTGACCTTTCTCCTTCCGTTTTTGCGAGCAAACTCAAAGGCGAATCTGACGATACGTTCCGTGCCAAAAACGGATATGGGTTTAATACTGATTCCAGAATCCTCTCTTATTTTCCGATCTGTTTCCTTCTCTATGAATTCTATAAGACGAAGAGTCTCAGCCTCTCCTTTCTTAAACTCAATTCCAGCATATAGATCCTCGGTGTTCTCCCTAACGATAACAATGTCAATATCTTCGTAACGAGTCCTCGCACCCTTGTAGGATTTACAGGGTCTCAGACAGGCGTAAAGGTCCAGGCTCTGTCTAAGGGTAACATTGACCGATCTGAATCCCTTACCAACTGGAGTTGTAACAGGGCCCTTAATGGCTACCTTGTTTTTCTTAATGGATTCAAGAACCCGCTCGGGAAGCGGTGTTCCTTCACGCTGGTAAACCTCCTCTCCAGCCTCCTGAACATCCCACTGAATAGAGACTCCTGTGGCCTCGATAACCTTTACCATTGCATCGGTTATCTCGGGGCCGACACCATCACCGGGAATTAATGTCACCGTGTATTTAGCCATCAGAACTTCACCGTTAGTATTTGCTCTACAATGTCGGGATGGGAGGCGATGAACCTCAACTCGTCATCAGTAAGGGGTTTCTGGGTGTGTAGATTTGCATACTGCACGAGTTCGAGGATCCTTCTGGCTTCTTCATCAGTTTCGAAATGTATTCCGAGTCTGTCATAAACATGCCTGAACCCCTTGATTCCACCGTAGGCGCCTGTGGTTATCACCCTGCCTGTCTCCAGAAGGTCAGGCTCACCTCTTCCGACATCCTCGGGATCGTAAAGTTCGTAGTTTCTCCTGTCTTTCAGTGCTCCGTCAGCATGTATGCCTGACTCATGTGCAAAGGCATTGGCACCAACACCGGGTTGATTAATCGGTATGGGGATGTTAAATGCATAGGATGCATAACGTGCGATCTTCCAGGCCATTTTCAGATTCACATGCTCATCAAGTGGCGCCCTCTCCCTGAGACCTGTTGAAAACTTGAGTGCTAAAATTGTGGAGACCAAATCGGCGTTACCGGCCCTTTCGCCATAACCGTTGATTGTGGTGTTTATATAGGTATCTATGCCACTCTCAATAGCTGCCCTTGCACCTGCCACAGAGACTGCTTCAGCCATTCCTAAATCATTATGGCAGTGCATCTCGATAGGGAACTTTGTTGCCACTGACAGGGCCTTGATCCTTTCATAAATTGTTATAGGATCATCTGCACCTAAGGTATCACAGTACCTGAAACGGTCTGCTCCTGCCTCCTTACCTGCAAGAATAAACTCTATTAGTCTGTCGATCTCTGTTCTGGAGGCGTCCTCTGCATTGATTCCCACTGTCTCGGCTCCGAGTTCTTTAGCCAGTTTGACCGCTTCAACCATGGAGTTTACCACATCCTTGAAGGATCTTTTGCCCTGGAACTTTCCCTGAATCATTATCTCTGAGGTTGACATGGAGACATTGATATGTTTCAGGCCGGGACAGTTTTTAAAGGCCAGTTCAATGTCCTGAGGAACCGCTCTGCACCATCCTTCGAGATGGAGTCGCTTTATAACGCCCCTTTTGGCTAACTCAAGGTTTGCATTGATATAGTTGACTTCATGCCGAAGTGTGGGGAAGCCAACCTCGCTCTGGTAGATTCCCATCTCATCAAGATAGATATTGAGCATCGTCTTAGATAGTTTTGGTAAGAGAATTCTGGATGTCTGGACTCCATCCCTATTTGTAACATCAATCAGATATACCTTGGCATTGTCTTTCATAACTCTCCCTCAATTTTATTGCTTTTTAAATCAAACGCGTTGATCCACTAATTAGCTACCTCGTGGTGCTCTTAAAATGACGCAAATTGCTTTGCCTGCTTGCCAAACCGCCGAATGAGCCAATTAATGAATCGACAACTCACTAAGCCCCTTTTGTTACTAGAGAATTATTTTTAGAGGCATTATGGTCTTATAAGGTGACTTTGCGAGTTAACTTTGCGAGTTTTAATTATACAATATTTGTCAACTTGACTTCAACGCCTTATCTTATTTATGATTAAAGAGTTTCTGATTTAGGTCTTTTTGATGTCTGATGTGAAAATTGCCATAGGATCCGATCATGCTGGTCTAGAGTTAAAAAACTTCATTAAGACCATTCTTGCCGAGCTTGGGTTAGCACCTCTTGATTTTGGTACTGACGATGCCTGCTCCGTGGATTATCCCGACTACGGAGAAAAAGTCTCCATGGCCGTATCCACAGGACAGGTGCAGAGAGGAATACTGATCTGCGGAACCGGCTTGGGAATGTCCATTGTGGCAAACAAGTTTCCAGGCGTAAGAGCGGCACTTTGTCATGATGAGTACACAGCAAAGATGAGCAGACTCCATAATGACTCCAATATACTTGTCCTTGGTGGCAGGGTTTTGGAGAAGGAACTGGCACAAAGGATCGTCAGGGTATGGCTTGATACCCCTTTTGAGGGAGGAAGACATCTGAGGAGACTGGAAAAGATAATAGAACTTGAGAAGAGGCTTGGCAATGGCTCTTGAGTCAATAAAATCAGTGGACCCGGAAGTTTACCAGGCGATAGTTAATGAGATCAACCGAGAGAAGGACAAGATCGTCCTCATTGCGTCGGAAAACTATACTACCGCCGCAGTGCTCGAGGCTCAGGGCTCGGTTTTTACCAACAAGTACGCCGAAGGATATCCTGGTAGACGGTATTACGGCGGCTGTGAATATGCCGATGTTGTAGAGAGTTTGGCCATTGAGAGGGCAAAACAGCTTTTCGGTGCAGAACATGTGAATGTACAGCCTCATTCCGGAACACAGGC
>JALUAR010000015.1 GCA_027050975.1 Thermodesulfovibrio sp. | reverse complement strand
ACCTTCCAGTTCCTGATAAATACTCTCAAACTGCTCAAGGGCTGCCTCAAGGTTTTCTGCAATTTCCTTATCTCCATAACCTGAAGACTTTGACGCAATTCCACAGTCGCTGGCCTACTATTGCAGATTCATTAGCCATGCTGACCTCTCTGTTTCTTAATCTTTGAACAGATTTCTTTTATTTCAGATATTATCTTGTCAATTGAAGGTTCTTTGCAAGGAATATGTATAGAGGGGTTATTAAAAGGATGATAATGCCATTCTTTTAAATTGTCGTATCCAAAAACACGCTGATTATTATAAATAAGAGCAAAATCAATCCTTTCGTTTCTTGCATTATACCTTAAAGCGATAAAGAGATTTTGTCCAAGATGGATATTTGCCTTAAGAGATTTTGGGGTTTTAAATAGTACCTCAAGATGGAAATCAAAGAAATGCTTTTCAATAGAGGCTATTACTTCCTTGAGGAACGATTCAACAGTCCCTCCATTCATTTCTTCCTGATGCCCTTAAGCCGGGAAAGAACTGAAATCAGGTCTTTCTTCTCCATCTCCAGCATTTCCCAGTCAATAAAATCGCTTTCTACTTCATAGCTATGCTTATCCTTAATTTCACCTTTATCCCACTTCTCAGCAAACTCTTTAAAAGACATACCGTATTTTTCTTCAAACTTCAGAATCTCTCTGGAATACTGCTCAAGCCTGCTCTCAAGGGCAGACAAAAGGATATCATCTATTTTGTCCTTCAGTGCCTCCTCACCAAAGGATTCAACCAGCGCGGTGTATATATCCTTGTCTATCTCCAGAACATGTGGCATAATAACCTCCTCAGATAATTATATCATTTTCTCACCCCATACAAATACCTTCGAGGCACCCAGAGCCTCCAGCTAATTATCAGTCTATCTGCTCCTGCCTTTCTTCTTTTTTGAAATGGAACCTTCTTTCCCGAACATTTCTCTTTTTTTCTCTTTTTCTCTCTTTATCCTCTCCAGGAACTTCTCTGCTGGTTCATCATTGGGGTCCTGTGGCACCAGGTTGCCCTCAAAGGCCCTTTTCAGGATGCTCTGCCTGAGTCTCTCTGCCTAGCGGAGACAGAGAGAACCTTCTATTTTTTACAGATTCTTCTGCGGGGTATCATGGTCAGTTTCTTTTCAGTCCCTCCCAGGCTGGCGAGTCTCTTACTGCTTTCTCTGGCGATCAGGGCCTCAAGTCCGAGTCTGACAAGAGTTGTTTTCTCCTTTATGCCTGTTAACTTTGATGCCTTTTCAATTAATTCATCTTCTATCTTCTATGTTCAGTGTGGTGCACATTTTAAGGGGAAACTCCTTAACAGCAACACCGTCAGTCAGGCAATATCCACTACCTGTTACGAAAAAAACACCCTATTTTCTATCGGCATTTTGGGTGTCCTCTCCTCTGGTGTCATTTAGATTAAGGGTTTGTTATAAATTCACTCTCTCCTGGTGAGATAGTCCAGGAGTTCCTCTGAAAAGTCCTCCATCTGGATGATCATCCTTCCAGCCATACTTAGAAAGTAGTTGTATCCAATAACTGCAGGGATTGCAGCAGCAAGGCCCATGGCTGTGGCAATCAGGGCCTCTGCTATTCCTGGAGCCACCACGGCAAGGGAGGCTGAGCCAGCAGCACCAATGCCACGGAAGGAATTCATAATACCCCATACTGTTCCGAAAAGACCGATAAAGGGCGTGGTGGAGCCTGTTGTGGCAAGGAAATTGAGATACCGTTCAAGCCTCGCTGATTCAAGGGTAACATATCTGCGCAGGGTACGCCTCAGTTCATCCCTCTGCTGAGGCACGTCCCTGTACACAGCCCTGAAAAGCCTTGCAAGGGGGCTCAGCATTAGGGCTCTGCTTGAATTGAACAGGGACTTTGGTTCAGCTCCTGCCTCATAAAGACTCAAAAACTTCGCTGTCTCCTTTTTCGCCTTTGAGAAATACCACCACTTGTAAAGTATAATTGCCCAGGAGATAACGGAAAAGAGGACAAGAATCAACAAAACTCCCTTTACAACCAAACCGGCATGCAGTATCAGCTCCAAAGCCGTGTTCCCACTCATAAAACACTCCTTAATTTTATATGTCTATATTCCTTGCCTCAAGGGCATGTTTGACAATAAACTCCTTCCGCGGCTCCACCTGATCACCCATGAGAATTGTAAAGACCTCATCCGCCTGTACAGAGTCTTCCACACTCACCTTTAGCAGTGTTCTCTTCTCAGGATCCATTGTTGTCTCCCATAACTGCTGGGGATTCATCTCTCCAAGACCCTTGTAGCGCTGAATAGTTAGCCCCTTTCTGGCCACATCATTTACCGTATCAAGCATCTCCTTTACAGAATGAAAACTCCTCTCCTGGTCTTTCAACTGCAGTAAAAATGGACGGGGACCAAGGTCTTTTACTATGCCATGCAGGTTGTTCAGTTCTTTAAAGTCCGGAGAATTGAGAAATTCGGCATTTAACCTGACCCTTCTGCCAAGTCTTCTGATCTCAACACCATAGCTTGCATGTTCCTCATCAAAGGTTATCTCCGAAATCTTTACATTCTGAAACCTTTCCTTAATCTCGTTACATAAGGATTCAAGGGCTATCTTGTCTTTGAGAAGATCTCCCGTGATATCCTTATCCATAAGAAATTCCAGAATCTCAGTATCCTTTCTTCTCAGGACAAACCAGTTCATGAGATTCACATACTCCGACATCCTTTTCAGATAGGGAATCACAGCCTTGCCTTTTAGCATTTCTCCCTTTATCCTCAGGGCTACCTCTTCCGCTGCAAGCTCAAAAAGCATATTCTGGAGTTCGCTGTCACTCTGGATATACTTCTCTGTCCGACCCCTTTTGACCTTATACAGGGGGGGTTGGGCAATGTACAGATAACCCTTTTCTATAACCTGCGGCATCTGCCTGAAGAAAAATGTTAGCAAAAGGGTTCGGATATGGGCTCCGTCAACATCGGCATCTGTCATCAGGATGATTCTGTGATACCGAATTTTTGAAATGTCAAACTCCGGTCCGATACCTGTGCCAAGGGCCGTGATCAGGGTCTTTATCTCTTCAGAGGATAACATCTTGTCAAATCGCGCCTTCTCAACATTAAGGATTTTACCCCTCAGGGGCAGTATTGCCTGAAATCGTCTGTCCCTGCCCTGCTTTGCAGAGCCACCTGCAGAGTCACCCTCAACAATAAAGAGTTCACTCTCTGCCGGGTCCTTCTCCGAACAGTCAGCCAGTTTCCCGGGAAGCCCGGAGTCATCAAGAGCACCCTTTCTCCTTGCCAGTTCCCTTGCCTTTCTGGCTGCCTCGCGGGCCCGTGCTGCCTGAACAGCCTTCTCTATGATCTTCTTTGCTATAGCAGGATGCTCCTCAAAGAACCTCCCAAGCTGATCATTAACTATGGATTCCACAATGCCTTTAACCTCGGTGTTACCAAGTTTCATCTTTGTCTGTCCTTCAAACTGCGGATCTGGAACCTTCACACTTATAACGGCAGTCAGCCCCTCTCGGATATCGTCACCAGAAATGGAGGTCTTTCCGTTTTTGATTATTCCCGAGGAATGGGCATACTGGTTTGCCGTTCTCGTGAGGGCTGATTTGAACCCCACAAGATGGGTGCCTCCCTCTCTGGTATTTATGTTATTGGCAAAGGTATATATTGTCTCGGTGTAGGAATCATTGTACTGGAGGGCTATCTCCACAATCCTTCCGTCACGCTCTCCTGAAATATATATTGGCTTTGGATGGAGAGTGGTCTTTTTTCTGTTCAGATGCTCCACAAAGGAGACAATGCCTCCCTTGTAATAAAACTCCTGTCTCTTTCCGGTACGCTCATCGGTAATGCTTATCTTTAATCCTTTGTTAAGAAAGGCAAGCTCCCTAAGTCTCTGACTGAGGACATCAAAGCTGAAGTCAGTGGTCTCGAAGATCTCACTGTCAGGCTTGAAGGTCACCTTTGTACCGGTGCTTCTGGTCTTGCCGATAACCTCAAGAGGAGTGACCGGAACACCTCTTTCAAACTTCTGATGGTAGACCTTGCCACCACGCTTTATCTCAACCTCAAGCCACTCTGAAAGGCCATTCACAACAGAGACACCAACACCGTGAAGACCTCCTGATACCCTGTATGCCTTGGCCTCAAACTTTCCTCCTGCATGAAGCTCTGTAAGCACAATCTCTGCAGCAGACCTTCCCTTTGGGTCACCAGGATGAGGCTCCGTGGGTATGCCTCGTCCGTTATCTATTACTGTACAACTGCCGTCATGATGAAGAATCACTTCTATCTGTGTACAGTAACCGGCAAGTGCCTCGTCAACACTGTTGTCCACCACCTCATACACAAGGTGGTGCAGACCTTCGGGACCGGTAGAGCCAATATACATGGCCGGTCTCTTCCTAACAGCTGCAAGACCTTTCAGTATTTTAATATCCTCTGCTGTGTATTCCTGCTTTATATCTTCTTTTTTCATCAAAACTCCTCCGTCCTGGTCTCTATATCCTCATTGGCATAACCACGCAGAGATAATCATCTCTGCCCTCTTCTTTAAGGAGAGTAGGACTCAATGGCTCCTGAAGCTCAAATATAACCCTATCACTGCTCATGGAATTCAAAGCATCCAGGAGATAACGGGCATTAAAGCCCAGTGAGATTGCCTCACCAGAGTAATCTATCTCTATCTCATCCTTGGCCTCTCCTATATCAGGATTAGATGCTGTGATGGTCAATACACCTGGAGATACATCGAGTTTAATAGCATTGCTCCTGTCTTTACTGATGATAGAGACTCTCCTCAGGGCCTTCATAAAGACCTCTCTGTTAATACCAACCTTCTTTTCATTTGCAGAAGGTATAACCTGTTCATAATTCGGGTAATTTCCTTCAATCAGCCTTACAAGGAACTCTACATCGCCTGTTTTGAAAACAACATGGTTTGTTGCAACATCTATTTTTACCCTTCCCGTTGATTCTGCTACCTCCTGTGATTCACCCTCTGTCTCCTCTGCCTCTTTGGTCTTTGTACCCTTTGCAAGAAACCTTCTAAGCTCGGATGCGGATTTTCTTGGAACTATAACCTTGATCTCTTTATCAAGATCTATATCTATAGAGTCCTTGATCATAGAGAGGCGGTGGCCATCAGTACCAACAATAGTGAAGGTTTTGTCACCCGGCTTGATATGGAAGAGAAGACTGTTAAGGGTATATCTCGTATCACTCTCACCAGCAGCATAAATTGTACGGTCTATCATCTGATGGAGTTTGTCAGCTTCAAACTCCAGGGTTATCTTATCGGTAAACTGAGGCCATTTCGGAAAATCTTCCGGATTCATACAGGCAATTCTGAAAAGGCTTTTGCCGGTTTTAAGCTTTATCCATTCCGTGCCCTCACTGTCAATCTCGATCTCACCATCCATCTCTCTCACTATCTCATAGAGCTTCTTTGCCGGAATACAGAGATCACCCCTCTCCTTTATGTCAAGCACCCCTATCGGTTCCTTAATCGCTGTCTCAAGATCTGTAGCTGTAATGTATGATTCTTCACCAACAGAGAGAAGAAAATGTCCGAGTATGGGCATTGTCGCCCTCTTGTCCACAACACTCTGGATGTCTGAAAGCCTCTTCTGAAGTTCCTCTTTTGATACCCTGATGTTCATAATGGCCTCCCTGCTTTATTAGGTAATTGATTATTCACCTTTTATCTTCTTAGTCAGTGTCTCTATGATCCTGCTAAATGAATCATCATTGCTTTTCCGCTTCTCCACCTGTTTACAGGCATAAATTACAGTGGCATGGTCCTTTCCACCAAAGTTCTTTCCAATATCCTGAAGGGACAGATCCGTCAGTTCCCTCGCAAGATACATAGCCACCTGCCTTGGTATGGCAATCTCCTTTGTCCTCTTTTTGGATTTGAGATCAACCAGTCTTATACCGTAAAACTCTGCAACTGTTTTAAGTATATACTCAACTGTTATCGGCCTTTCCTCATCAACAAGGAAGTCCTTCAATACCTCCTTTGCCATATCAAGAGTGATCGGAACACCTGTAAGTGAGGAGTGGGCTGCCAGCTTGAGAAGGCACCCTTCAAGCTCCCTGATATTGGATTTAACCTTTGTGGCAAGGAAGTATCTCACATCCTGTGGTAGTACTATCCTCTGAAATGCTGCCTTCTTCTCCAGTATGGCCATCTTTGTCTCTACTGACGGAGGCTGAATATCTGCAATCAGTCCCATTGTAAAGCGGGATTTCAGCCTGTCTGTAATGTCCTTTATATCCTTTGGTGGTCTGTCACTGGATATCACTATCTGCTTCTGCTGCTCATAAAGGGCATTAAAAGTATGGAAGAACTCCTCCTGTGTCTGCTGTTTGTTTGCAATAAACTGGATATCATCTATCAGAAGCAGGTCTATGTTTCTGTATTTATCCTTCAGCTGTCCCATCTTATCATGCCTTATTGCGGAAACCACCTCATTTGTGAACTGTTCAGACTGTACATAAAGCACCCGATACTCTGGCAGGGTGTCTATAACCTTGTTACCTATTGCATTTATCAGATGGGTCTTTCCGAGACCCACACCACCGTATATAAACAATGGATTATAAGTGACCCCAGGGGATTCTGCCACCTTCATGGCTGCTGCATGGGCAAACTGGTTGCTCGGACCGACCACAAACTCATCAAAGGTGTACTTTGGATTCAGATATATCCCTCTGTTTCTGAGGGTCCTTCTCCGGTGGTTTATCTGTGCTGTTATCTTTTTTACTTCACTGTCCTGCTTTTCAGAGATTCTGTAACGTACTGAAATATCCCTTCCCTCGATTTCCCTGAGTGTCTCTTCAATAATGTCCGAGTAGTTCTCCTCTATCCACTCCCTGTAAAACCTGTTGGGAATCTCCAGCACTATATGATCATCCTTGTACTGCCTGATCTTAATAGGCTTAAACCATAGGTCAAAGGTGCCCACCCCAACCTTTTGCTCGATAGAATCGAGACATTTCTGCCAAAGAATATCTTTC
>JALUAR010000014.1:4754-7044 GCA_027050975.1 Thermodesulfovibrio sp. | reverse complement strand
AACAGAGTACTGTCCAGGGCAGTCATGGCCTTTTGATGAGAAGTAAATGTCTCTGTCAGGACTGTCTATACCTGTTTCCAGAACGTTCATCTCATGGAAATACAGGTATACCAGTATGTCCAGCGCACTAAAGCTTGAGCCAAGATGTCCTGATCCTGCTTTCTTGACTGCCGACAGTGCATTGAGTCTGCAAATATCACTCAGAATCTGGAGCTTTTTAAACTTTTCAATGTTTGCCTCTTTTATCCTGACAATCTCATCGTATGGAACGAATTTAATCTCCAGCATATGACTCTCCTTATCAATATAGTTTCTGTTCAGTCTTTCTCAACAAACTGGACATTCTGAATCCTTGCACTGTAATCCACGTACAGGGTCTTCACCTCGGAGTATGCCTCGATTGCTGCCCAGCCAACCTCGCGATACCCCTGTCCGGACTTTTTTACTCCTCCGAAAGGCATATGGGGCTCGGAACCAAATGTTGGCGCATTTATATAACAGACTCCTGCCTCTGCATCATCAAAGAAAGCAAAGGCCCTGTTAACATCCTTTGTAAACAGGGATGCTGACAGACCGTACTGTGAAGAATTGTGTATCCTTATAGCATCCTCATACGAGTCGGTCTTAAACACTATCAGCACAGGACCGAATATCTCTTCTCGTGCAATTTCCATATCGGTTGTCACATTATCTATAATTGTAGGTTGTACATAATAACCCTTGTCGTATACTCCACCTTTAAGCTGCTGTCCTCCTGTTATAATTCTGCATCCTTCTTCTTTGGCACGATTAATAAAGCTCAGTACTCTCTCCAGCTGTTTTTTGTTTATCAAAGGTGTGACATCGGAGGACTCATCATAGGCAGGACCGACTTTTAATGCTTCGGTACGGGCGACAAGTTTCTTCATAAATTCATCATATACATCCTTATGAACAATAACTCTGCTTGTTGCAGTGCACCTTTGCCCGGAAACAGAGAAAGTGCCACAGACAACACCATCTATCGCCAGGTCAAGATCGGCATCTTCCATAACTATAACCGCATTTTTACCTCCGAGTTCCAGTGAAACCTTCGCATGCCTTTTCACACAGTTTTCAGCCACAATCCGTCCGGTAGCACTTGAGCCGGTAAAAGAAACCATGGAAATGTCAGGATGCTGGGTGATGGCTTCACCTACATCAACACCGAACCCATGAACAAGATTAAGAACACCTTTTGGCAGACCTGCCTCTTCCATTATTTTGACAAAATGGACAGTGGTTTCAGGAGAGTTCTCATCGGACTTTAAAACGACCGTGTTACCGCATATCAAAGCAGGAAAGACCCTCCATGCAGTAAGAGCCATTGGAAAATTAAAAGGAAGTATGATGCCCACAACTCCAATCGGATATCTCTTTGTCATGGCAAAACGCTTTCTCAGTCCCGAATGTGTAGTTTTGCCGTACATCCTCCTGCCTTCGCCTGCCATAAAGTTGGCCATGTCTATTGCAGATTGTACCTCGCCAAGACAGGATGAAGCCGTCTTCCCGTTTTCCCTGGAGATAACATTGGCTAACTCCTCTCTACGTGCATTCAGCAGTCGAGCAGCTTCAAACAATATCTCTGCTCTCTCCGGAGGGGGAACACTCCTCCAATGATTAAAAGCCGTCCGGGCTGCAGATACAGCATTATCCACATCCTGCTTTGTTGAACGAGGAAATAGACCTAACACCTCGTCAATGTTCGATGGATTTATATTCTCAAAAGTTTCTCCTGAGACTGCATCTACCCACTCACCGTTAATGTAGTTCTTAAAACGTTCAGCCATAAATACCTCCAGTCCATAGTTCTATAATTTGAAATTACCAACAACTGTATCCACCATCTATAATCAAATTTGCTCCTGTCATATATGATGATGCATCCGATGCCAGAAATAGGATTGCACCATTGTACTCATCCTGATTTGCCATTCTGCCAAGAGGCACTTTATTGCTGTAATTTTTTAAAAATGTTTCATCCTGATTATTAAACACTCCTCCCAGGGTCAATGTGTTAACCCTTACATTTTTAGAAGCCCAATATGTTGCAAGATATCTTGTTAAATTGAGGACTCCTGCCTTGGTTACACAGTAAGCAACAGGCTTGAAAAAAGGTTTTTCCTTTGCCTTGTATTCGTATATCCTCTGGTCCGGAGACAGGATTCCGTATATGGAGGAGATATTAATTATACTACCGCCACCATTGTTTGCCATATGCCCGCCTATTATCTGACAACAGATCATCATTCCTTTCAGATTAACATCCATC
>JALUAR010000014.1:0-4744 GCA_027050975.1 Thermodesulfovibrio sp. | reverse complement strand
TTTCAAATGGCCCGGTTTCCTGCTCATCAGCATTAGGGGGGGCATCGATGGCGGCATTATTGATCAGAATGTTAGGAGAACCGAAATGAGAGACGACTCTTTCCAGCCCTGCCTTGACTGAATCTTTACTCGTTATATCTACTTCAAGAGGTAGTAATCTATCCGACTTGATCTCACCAAGTATTGACTTCGGATTGTCCAGTCTGACATCAAAGGCTGCTACAGAGGCCCCTGCACCAAGCAGTGTCTTCACATATTCACCGCCAAGCTGGCCTGCTGCACCGGTTACTATTGCAACCTTCCCTTTCAGACCGAAAATTTTTTCCAATATGCTCGAATCTGCTTCGTTTTGTATCTCTTTCATCTCCTCCCCGTCTTAACATCTGCTACATAATCGCAAAATTCTCTTACTGCACCATAACCACCTTTTGTTTTTGTAATATAAAGAGACGCTTTAATCACATCCGGATGGGAATCTGATACACATACAGGAAGCCCAACAATCTCCAGACATTCCAGATCATTTATGTCATTCCCCATATATGCAACGTTTTTAAGAGGAATGCCTAACTTCTCTGCTTCCTTCGTCAATACTTCAGCTTTATTGTCACATCCTTGAATACAAGGGAGTTTAAGTTTCTTACACCTGGCACTTACAACCGGATTGGTCTCTTTAGATATAACCAGCAACGAGACTCCCAGTTTTCTTACAGCATCCAGACCGAATCCATCGGCCCTGCTACAAAAAACCCCCTCGGTCCCATCCTGCAGTACCAGAACACGGTTATCAGTGAATACGCCATCGAAATCAAATACTATCATTCGTATATCTTTTGCAAGTTGCCGAATCCTCTCCTTCAGCTCCTCACTCTCCATTTGTATTGATCCAGACATGGCTACTCCAGAATGTCCAGCGAAATCGGAGCCTCTTCATCCAGGTCAACCTTTAATTTTTTACCTATAATTTTGTCAACTAAGTAAGGAGGGGTACCGTTTGCTGGTGTTTTAAGCGATATGTGTTCCCAATCGAGAACTGTGCCTGCCGGTAAAGGACAAGCAGCATATATTCCTTTACCCATCTTCCGTCTTGCTTCCATCTCAAAATCATAAATAACCCTTTTCCCATCTCCCAATGAAATATCCACTCTCCGCAGGTCCCTAACCTGTTTGCGAAGCCCCTCGGGCTCAAGAGAAAACTTATGGTCTGTTCCTTTCCATGAGCGGTTTAGAGTAAAGTGCTTCTCTACAACGGTAGCACCGAGCATATATGCAATCACAGGAGCTAATATGCCGTTGTCATGTCCGGAATAACCAATGATCGCATCAGGGAATTCTTTCTTTAAGGTTTCAATTACCCTTAAGTTAAGATTATGATATTCCGTAGGATATCCGGCAATACAATGCATAAGACAGATCTTATCATTATGGGCAGAGACTGCTTCATAGGCAATTCTTATTTCCTCTAATGTTGCAGCTCCTGTTGATATGAACATGGGCTTGCCTAATTTTGCTATGTAGGTCAACAGTGGGATGTTTGTCAAATCTCCTGATGCAACCTTGTAGCTTGTAACCCCAAGCTCTTCAAGGAAATCAACACTATTGAAGTCGAATGCTGTAGCCATAAATTCTACACCATTTTCCTCAGCACATTTTTTAAGCTCCTTGTACTCATCCATTCCGAACTCAAGATACTCTCTATGTTCGCCGTAGGTAGCACCATAGCTATTTTCGTTATCATAAGGTTTGTTATAGAAAGCCTTTGTGTAAAGAGTCTTGTTATCTCTTTTCTGAAACTTTACCGCCTGAACTCCACAACTGGCTGCTACCTGGATCATTTTCAGTGCTGTTTCAAGATTACCCTGATGATTATGCCCGATTTCTGCAATTACATAACATGGTCCTTTGGAAGAGATTTTGCTTCTGCCAAATGTAATTGTTTTCATATTCCACTCCATATTTGTGATTGTTATAATTAATTTTTTAATCGATTATTGTTAATCTTGTCAAGATGTTATTGGCGCATTTATTCTTTATTATATCTGATATTAACTTATATTTGTTCAAGCAATACTTTACTTATTATACACCTCCCTCCATTTGTGGATAGATTGCAAGGGGGTACCTTTTTCTCATGATATGCCATTTTGTGCTGGAATAATATACCCCTCAAACTATCCCTCCCGATTACTTGCAGCAAGATTTCGGATAGGTAATCGGATTACCTCCCACAAATAAATTTCAAACTGAAATGATATATATAATACCAAACTAAACTTTTACAAAGTCAATGGCATTTGCATCAAGGTAATAGCTCAGCTGGATAAATAAAATCAGAACCTTTTAAAATTCCATCGCATATGATATCCAGTCCTTTTGCTCTGCCAGGCAATAAATCTTTTAAACTTTCAAGTTGAATCTTATACGGAGGATTACTACCAGTTGGAATCATGAACTCAAGTGGAATCATTCTACGAAAGAAGAAGTGATAAGCATACTTTCTGGCTTTAAGTGTATCTTCGGAAGACATTCTATTATTTAAAGGCAATTTATCGAGAAGTTTGTAGTATGATTCTGGATTATCAACTTCCATAGCAAATCCTTTATTGCGGATCCATGCCTCACCAGCAACAATAACAGGAATACCCATCGCTGTAAGTTCTATGCCAGTTTTAGTATTATAAATAATCACAGTATCACACTGTAGCATAACCGCATAAGTACTAACCTGACTTTCAGGAGGAATCACTATCACATTCCTTGGTAGCACAGGAAATACCCTTTTTATTTCATCAAACATTTTCTGCCTTGATGGCAAGGTGCCTCGTATTTCGGCAGGATGAATTCTGATTATTAACTGAAGATCCTGTCGTTTTTTAAAATACTCAATGGTACGTAGAACCCAATCCAGCATATTTGGAAAAGCATTAGACGGATAATGCAGTTGTGCATCCCACATTACACTTGTCAGCATCCCTATGCAAGGTTTTGTAAAATCAATCCCTGTTTCTTCTTCTATCTTTTTCAAATCAAATTTCGGCTTTTCATGAAACCAGATCCAGTCCTGCGTTCCCTTCCAACGGCTTTTCAAGTACGTCATCAACTCTGCTTCTAACGTATCATTCCACTGAATGTTCATCCATTTCTCAACAGGCTCGGTCATCATCGTATGATGATATGTATCGTGATGACTGAAAACAAAGCTATTCTTTCTGTAGCCGGGATTCCAGTTAACAACTCTAACGCCTTTCTGGCGGCACACCTCTCCTATAAGTCCCTGGGGAACATATATCCCATGATGAAAGACAGCAGATGTATATTTAATTTCATCAAGCAAATTCCGCATTACATAAGTCGTGATCAGAGATGCCTTGAAATAACGTCTTAATATATGCTCAGCATAGGGCTCACCTTCCAGATTACCACGGGCATAAAATCTCAACGCCCCGGCCATAGCATGCTCTCCTACCGCAGTCCCGTCCAGAAGATAGCTGCCGATATCCTCAAAGGGTACCGATGAGGAAATGTTTTCTGCCTCTTGCAATTCATCTTCCGATAAAAAGTCACTATACCGATAAATTTTAATCCCAAGTGAATCAAACATTTTATAGGCATGTGAAAAGCAGTCCTTACAGAGATCCTTTTTGGGACCATGCTTTGCGAATCTCCCTTGATCAGAATACCAGCCTATCCAGCAATCAAAGCAGGCAGGTAGTACTTCATCGCACAGAAGAATATGAACTTCAGAGCCCCTTAAGGTTAATGCTACGGCCAAAAGACTCTCTAAAGTAGTACCTGCCAGGTATGCACCAATACTTGTGGGAATTAAAACCTTTTCCCCTTTTAAAGCGGCATTTTTTAATGCATTACTCCAAAGATCTTTATCTTTCTTTAATAGATGCTCCCAGGAAGGCTGGTGTCTTTTTAGTCGATATTGCCTGACCAAGCATCTTAATGTTCGGCTCTTTTTTGCAAGTTCTTTAATCTTTTCCTTTTCAAGAATCATGGTGATTTTCCTTTAGTATTATTTCAGCAAGTTTGAAATCAAGAGGTGTATTGATATCGACGGATTCTATCTCATCCATTACAAACGGGATGATTATGTCACCTGTAGGTGATTTTTTGTTTCTTATAGTGGATGGTTTTGTTATGTATATGCTTGCGTTCTGAATGTAAACCTTTGGCAAGAGATGATATGCAAGGGTATGCACATTAGGATCTTCTTCCTTTACAAAAGGTTTAAGATACTCTCCCTCCACCACCCACATTTTGTAAGGATGCTCTGAGCAAAGCTTAACTGATCTTAGAGAGTCAGCCTCTGGATGCTTTAGCATCTCCTCAATAGCTCTATCAATGGACTCTGCCTTTCTAAGTGGAGATGTGGGATAAAGCAAAACTATCAGATCCGGCTCATAGTTTTCATTCTGCGAAAACCAATCCAGTGCATGTTCAAAGAATTCCATTTCCGTAGAGTCACTACGAGAAATACTTGCAGGTCGCAGAAAAGGAACTTCTGCTCCGTATTCTCTGGCTACTGATGCTATCTCTTCTGAATCTGTAGAGACAACAATTCTGTTTATGTATTTAGATCTTTTAGCCGCCTCAATTGTATACGCAATCAGAGGTTTACCACATAATAATTTAATATTCTTCTTAGGTACCCTTTTTGATCCTCCGCGAGCCGGAATAAAAGCCAATATTTTCATATTTTCACTCCCCATTTTATAGATAAAAGTTAACTAAATAA
>JALUAR010000013.1:6525-27467 GCA_027050975.1 Thermodesulfovibrio sp. | reverse complement strand
GTTGAGCATTAATCTCTTTTCTGTACTTTTCGATGTCAAATGGAGGATAAACCTCCATATCAAGATACTCTCTCTCACCAGCCACACCTACGCTCAGGGGCGGACCAAAGGAAACCTTCGGAAGGGGATGGAATCCCTCGGAATAGACAAAAGGAACCCCCGCTCGCCTGAAGGCCCTCAGTATTGTTGTCGTAAGCTCTAAATGGGAGAGATATCTGAGGCTGCCTCTTTTGGCAAATTCCACCCTCACCTTTACAGGCTTAAATCTCGCACCAGACTGCTGAAAAGGCAGATACAACCTGCCCCGCCCCTTAGATAAGAACTCTCCGCTTCTACACCCGAGCCCGCAACCGGAGCATTTTCCATAAGTACAATCAGCGGTCCACTCACAGGCCAGGGCACGTTTGAGTTCCTTTTTAAGATACCCTTTTTTCACTCCCGAATCTATCATATCCCAGGGCAGATTCCCCTCCAACGGAAAATCCTTCTGTGCATATGCCTTCAGATCTATACCCGTCTCTTCCATTGCTTGTTCCCAGCAACCAAAGTCAAACTCCTCAGACCATCCCTCAAGATAGGCACCCCTGCGATGAGCAGCAAGCAGAAGTTCAGCCACATCCTCACCCCCTTTTGAAAGCACCGCCTCAAGTAGGCTCATCCTGAGATCATGGGATTTGAATTTAATTCTCTTTGGCAGCATAGAGCGTATATGTGCTATCTTCTCATTCAAACGGTCCGTATCTTCCTGCCCCAACCATTGGAAGGGTGTATGTGGCTTTGGCACAAAAGGAGAGATACTTACCGTTATATTGACATTACGTTTGGTATATTTACGTGCCGTTTTCAATGCCTTCCTGGCCATCAGAGGTATCGCCTCTATATCCTCATCCTTCTCGGTGGGTAGACCTATCATAAAATAGAGTTTCAAATTCAGCCACCCCTCACTGAACAGGGCATCCAATGCACGTTCGTACTCATCCTCTTTGAAGTCCTTATTTGTTACACTTCTGAGGCGGTCCGTTGCTGCCTCTGGAGCTATTGTAAAACCCGTCTTTTTAACAGTTTTTATCTCCTTGAGAAGTTCTTTCGTCACAGCCCCAACCCTGATGGATGGAAGTGAAAGTGATACTCGTTGTTCGGAAAATAGCCTGTTAAAGGCCCTGAGAAGGGGTAGTAGCTGTGAGTAATCACCAACGCTTAAAGAGGTAAAGGAGACCTCATCGTATCCGCTACGCTCAAGGGCAGTCTTTGCAATCTTCAGAATCTGTTCGGGTGATCTCTCCCTGAGTGGTCGATAGATCATGCCTGCCTGGCAAAATCTGCAGCCCCGGGTACACCCTCTGGAAATCTCCACATTTACCCTATCATGCACGATCTGGGTGTAAGGGACAATAGGACTCAATGGGAAAGGCGCATCATTTAGATCTGTTATAAAACGTCGTTTGACAGGAGTTTCTGAGTAACCGGGAACATAGCATCCTTGTACCTCGGAGAGAGCCCTGAGAAGGGACTCTTTTGAGGCATTGTTCTCTTTATACTCTGCTATCAATTGCAATATCTCGGATATCGCCTCCTCGGCATCGCCAATAAAAAAGGCATCTATAAATGGTGTCAGTGGAGCTGGATTAACCGTGCATGGCCCGCCTGCTATTACAATAGGCCCCCCCTTACGTGCCTCTCTCAGAATCGGTACACCTCCCAGCCGTAACATCTCGAGCACAGTCGTGTAAGAGAGTTCGTACTGAAGGGATATCCCTATCATATCAAACTCATCTATGGGGGTATTGGTCTCTAAAGAGGTTATTTTAAGGTCATTTTTAATAAGATACTCCCTCATGTCTTTACCCGGGGCGAATACCCTTTCGGCAGAGGCATAAGGGATGGAGTTGATAATATCGTATAGAATCCTGATTCCAAGATGGGACATACCAATCTCGTAAAGGTCGGGAAATACCAGGGCAACCCTAACCTTTGGATTCTCTTTCTTTACGATATTTATCTCGTTGTCTATGTATCTGCTAGGCTTTCTGAAGTAACAGAGATTCATAATCCTGATTATCGTCTATACATCTGGTTTCACTGCTGTCCAACAAACAGAGCAAACAGAGTAAATCTTTGCAGGGTTGTTATTAAATTTTTACCGGACACTAATAATCTGGTTTAGCAAAAAGCCCTCTGGAATAGCAAACAGTGACCATGATGTTTCAGAATATCATATTAGCTAGACTATTTTATGGATAATGCAACCTATTTGGCAAGGAAAGATAGAAAAAGTTAAAATATTTTTTATGCATCCGGAAGCAGTCAGTCAGTTCAGAAGACATCAGCATCTACCTCTGTTCCGTTTTATGATCAGGGCATTCAGTGCTGCATCCTCTGTTTTACCTGTATGGTTTATGAGGCTTGCTGCTTCTGCAATAGACATATTTTTTATTTCTTTCAACATAAAAAACTTCAAAGCCATTCTTTTTAACCTGAGTATAATCAGACCTGATTACTCGTCTTTTAGAAGGCTGGTTACAGCATATAAACTATTTCTAAAGTACTCATTCTATCTTATTGACCTCTTTTATCTAAGTCATTCGAAGGATAGGGTTAAGGAGTTTGAAATAGATGTGAAAGGATTAGAAAGACTTGAAGGCCTGATTGATCTGAAAAAGGGCTTTGTCCTGTTAACCATTCATATGGGAAACTGGGAGATAGGCGGAGCCGTGCTTGCTCAAAAGGGGATCATACCCCATATCGTCTATTTTCCTGACTCCGAAGGCACCATAGAGCTTCAGCGCAGACTTATGAGAAGACATCATATGGTTAAAGAGATTCCTTTAAGCCCCGAATCCCTTTATTCTATAAAATTGCTAAATATACTGAGAGAGGGTGGAGTAATAGCCTTCCAGGGCGACCGTCTGTTCGGAGAAAAGGGTGTAGAGATTGACTTTTTTGGAAAGAAGGCGCGTTTCCCAAAGGGAGCCGTAATGTTAGCCAAGATTGCAGAGGTACCGATACTTCCCGTATTCACAATACTTAAAGGCTACAAAAGTTATGAACTGATTATAGAGACTCCCGTTATTGTCAAAGAACATCGGTCTCATTCATCAAGGGATGCAGTCATTGAAACTGCTTTGAAAGAGATTGTTTCGCTTTTTGAGAAATATATATATCGTCATCCCGACCAATGGTACACATTCATGCCTTTTTGGTTGGAGGAACAAACAGGTGGGAGGAAGCAATGAAGCTGAAGATAATATTTCCCGAATGGGGGCATTTCCCTCTCCTTTACAGGAGGTACATTCCACCGCTCGGAATAGCCACCATAGCAGCTCTTACACCTCAGGAATGGGAGATAGAATTCATAGATGAACGGATAGAGAGCCTCACAATCAAAGATGATGCAGATTTGGTAGCCATATCCATCATGACACCCCAGGCCCTTCGCGGCTATGAAATCGCTGATACTTACAGAAGTCTCGGAATAAAGGTTGTTCTCGGAGGTGTCCATGTATCGCTTGCTCCTGAGGAGGCAAAGGAGCATGCCGATGCCATAGTGGTTGGCGAGGCAGAGGGAGTATGGCAGCAACTACTTAGTGACTTCCAGCAGGGCCAACTTAAGCAGATCTACAAATGCACCGATCCTTTATTGAATCCTCCCATACCTGACTGGGAGACAATCTGCCGCGGGAAGGGCTACCTGCCAATGAATTCAATTCAGGTATCCAGGGGGTGCCCTGTCAGATGTGATATGTGCTCTGTGCCTCAGAGCTTCGGCACTACATTCAGGATGCGGGATATAGAGTCCCTGAAGCAGGAACTGGAGAGGATGCAGCGGTATGTCTTCGTTGTTAATGACAATCTCCATCTCGCAAAGAGACGTTCCATTGCTTTTTTGAAAAGCCTTACAACAGCATCCAGACAGTGGGTTGGCCTTGCACCATTAAAAATCGGAGAGGACAAAGAGTTTCTAAAGCTTCTCAGAGAAAGTAACTGCTGGGCAATGTATATCGATCTGAGCCCCTGGATTTCGGCAGGACTGAATGAGGTGATTGACGGAGTACAGGTTAAAAAAGCCGGTGATTACATCAGCCGCATAAGAGATTACGGAATAAAGGTTATCGCTTCATTTGTCTTTGGCTTTGATCACGATGACAGGGATACCTTTGAAAGAACCGTCCGTTTTGCTCAGGCTCAGGGGATCGAGGAGGTGGAGTTTCATATCCTTACACCGTACCCCGGAAGTCGCCTCTATGAGAGGCTAAAAACACAGGGGAGGTTGATAACAGAGCGTTTTTCGGAGTATACTACATCGAAGGTGGTCTTCAGACCTGCCAGAATGACTCCGGAGGAACTCTATGAAGGCTACCTTTCTGCATGGAAAGAGTTTTATCAGGATGAATATGAAGACACACCGGAGGGACCAGTGGTAAGGACCTTCAGGTGTTTCCCTCTAAAAAAGGGTGATCTTCTGGATTACAACGATGGCAAGTGGGTAGAGACCGTATTAAAAAGGAGGTGAACTTCAGCTTATGTATAAGCGACTAAAACCGATTATTCTTTCCAAGATTTTGTACGGTATCGTCCAGGTGATGTCTGTAAGCTCTCCACATGCACTGATTCAGTACACAAAAATAGCTGAAGCCGCTACAACCAGGGAACATTACAAAAGGGCAATCAGAAGGATCAGGAAGATGTGGGAAGATGGTCATCCGAGCTTACGAGTGGCCATTAAAATTCTCCGAAACACCTCTCCCCACCATAAAAAGAAAATTATCCGGAATTTCATTATTAACCAGTTGCTTGTTGGTAGTACTAAACGCAAGCTCTTTTCGGAACAGGAAGGTGGTTTTTATCCTCCCGGGCTTCTGGTTATTAGCCCGTCAATGAGATGTAACCTGAACTGCTTTGGCTGCTATGCTGGCATGTACAGGAAGGATGAGGACTTGCCCTTTGAAGTAATAGACCGGGTGCTTAATGAGGCAAAGGAGATGGGTATCTATTTTATAGTCATCTCCGGTGGTGAGCCCTTCTTTAGAAAGGATATTTTTGACCTCTTTGAAAAGCATAATGACATGTCTTTTCATGTGTTCACTCACGGAGGTCTCCTTGATGAGGAAAAGGTCAGACGTCTATCCCGACTGGGGAATGTTCTTCCCGCAATAAGTGTGGAGGGCTTCAGAGAAGAGACCGAAGCCAGAAGAGGCAAAGGCCACTACGACAGGGTTATAAATGCCATGAGGCTGCTACGTGAAGAGGGGGTACTCTTTGGATTCTCAGCAACCATGACCAGACAGAATGCAGAGTTGATCACCTCAGATGAATTTATTGACCACTGGATTGAACAGGGCTGCACTGTAGGATGGTATTTCCTTTACACACCTGTGGGTAGAGAGCCCAATTGGCAACTTGTCCCCACGCCGGAGCAGCGAGAGCTTCTGAGACAGAGGGTGGCTTACATAAGAGCAAACAAGGAGATCCTGATAGGAGATTTCTGGAATGACGGTCCTGTTGTGGGCGGCTGTATTGCAGGAGGCAGGAAATATCTACATATAAACTCAAAGGGAGATGTAGAGCCCTGTGTGTTCTGTCACTTTGCAATGCATAACATAAAAGAGGTGAGCCTGAGAGAGGCCATTACATCCCCTATGTTCAAACGAATCAGGGAACATCAGAATAACAATAAAAACCTCCTCCGTCCCTGCATTATCATTGACCATCCCGAGATTTACAGAGAGGTCTGCAATATGCCAGGGGTGAGATTTACCCATAATGGTGCGGATCAGATCATAAAGGAATTCGCTCCAGAAATAGACAGGTATGCAGACAGATGGGGTGAGATTGCCGAAAAGGCCTGGAAGGAGAGAGAATCATCAGGACCGTGTCAGTAAATGGCACGGTCTCTTTTTGCCCTGAGCCTTGCACCTATCATATAGCTGAAGTTTATTGCATAAAAATAGGGTATATTTTTCAGCACTCCAGGGGTTCTTTTGATAATTGACAGCGGTGAATAGGTCTTTGTGTATGCCTCTTCAGTGAGACGATAAAACTCCTTTATCTCCAGATTCTTTGGCTGATATACAACATGATATCTGTCGTATTTTGACCAGTCCATTGTAGTGAGCCTACCCTCCTGTTTCATTCTGTCAAAGAGATCTGTTCCGGGAAAGGGTGTGAGCTTACAGTAGTTGGCAACCTCCAGTCTGTTCTTGAGCACAAACCTGACTGTGTCTTCAAAAACATCTTTTGTATCTTCATCAAAACCAAAGACAAATGAACCATGAACACCAATACCATAGGAGCGCATTAGTCTGATTCGTTCTTCGTACTCCTGAGGAGTCTTCAGCTTCTTTACGTCCTTTCTGTTACCGTAACGTATGCTCTCGAACCCAATAAGCAGTCCAGCACATCCGCTTTCAGCTGCCAGCCTGAGCAGGGGCTCATCCCGGGCTATATCAATGCTTGCCTGGGCAACCCATCTTATACGAAGCGGTTTCAACGCCTTGAAAAGCTCATAGGCATACTCTCTGGAGCCAATAATATTGTCATCAACAAATACAATAAACGATTTCTCATAGTTTTTAATTTCATCAACCACCCTTTCGATAGGCTTGAATCTGTATTTCCTGCCAAAGAACCTTGTGGAGGAACAAAAGCTGCATCCGTAGGGGCATCCCCTGGAGACCTGAAAGGTTCTTCGGACAAAATATCTCTGCTGTCTCAGCAGATGCCAAGCTGGTTTGGGAACCATATCCATTTCTGGCTGTTTAGAAGAGGTATAAACCTCTTTCAGCCGACCTTTCTGAAAGTCCGCAATCAACTCGGGCCAGACCGCCTCAGCCTCTCCCACAACAACCGAATCTGCATGCTCAAGGGCCTCTTCAGGCATTACAGAGGGGTGTATCCCGCCCATAACAATCTTTGCACCTTGTGCCCTGAAGTGTCGGGCAAGTTCGTAAGCCCTTAAGGAGTTGGTTGTGTTCACTGAGAGGGCTACCAGATCAGGCGAGGCTGTCAGATCCACATCCTCGACAAGCTCATCTGTAATCTTGATCTCTATTTCGGGTGGTGTAAGAGATGCTAAGATTGCAAGGGCCATTGGCGGAAGGGTAAAGGTGGCCCTCCTCTTCCGCCAGATGTCCTCTTTTCTGCAAGGGGCAATTATGTATATTCGCATTTAGTACAATTTCTTGATAAACCTTGCTATATCCTTACCAAGATTCTTGCCATCAGCATTAAAAACCACCTTATAGTTACCCATGCTTGCCGGAGAGTGTCTGTTATGAATAAATCTGGCAAGAACCTTACCTGTTACTGCATCAATCAACTCACCGTCTACTCCCACAGTGGATGAGCCAGCGCCAAACCCTACGAAGAATCTCAGGGCCCTGTTACCGGAGGTAATGCTCGTAAACCTTGCCTTCAGAATAACGGCACGAGGTGAAGGATTATCCACACTGTTGGCCCTGACCACGCTCTTAAAAATACCCCTCTGCCGGAGATGCTCTGCTACGGTGTCAGGAACCAAAGTAGTAAGTGATTTAACCGTATCCTTAAAGTCGGGATGCTTCTTTTCGTTCACCTTTTGTATGTTTGTACCCTCAAGAGAAAAATCCAGAATTATTATCTCGCTATACTTGTTTCTGAGAGGCTCTGTCAGATAGATCCTCTCCGTGCCAAGCACTTTTTTACCAAAGGAAGTCTCTTTCGTCTCTTTTACTCCCTTACCGCCAGCACAGCTAAACAGCAACAAAACCACTAACAGATAAATCGCCAATCTTCCGAACCGCATTGTCATTCTCCTCCTTTAATATGATTTCCTGAACATCACAGAGGTTGTAAGACTATAAGATTTCGGCATCTCTTAGAATTATAACAACGCCACCTCTTTTGCCGGATTTATAATTATGAAGATAGCCTCTGAAACGGATCTTCTGCCCCTTCTTTAATTTTGCCGCATTTGAGATATCGTATATTACAAGAATGATATTGTATCCCTTTACAGGAGCCCTTTTTTTGTTTACCACATACACCTTTGCCTTACCCCTGCCACCGCGAACATCAAAAACAATCCCCTTCCATACCACCTCTTTTCCTTCCACCTCTTTCCAGAACTCTCTAGTATAAAGCTTTGTGTTCTTTTTGAGATCCAGGTTGTCGTAAACATAGCCGAAGGACAATCCCTTACGCTTTGCCACCGTGAAGGTTTCATCCTTACCAAATCCCACATAAGCCCCAAAAAGAACTAAAGAGATAGCAAGTAAACCGATGAAGTACTTTTTCATTTACTCTCCTCCAGTTTTGTATATTTTCCTTTTATGTCAACACTGGCTCCTCTAAAGGTGCTTATGCGTCCAACTGTTCCCTCAAAAGAGATTCTGTCATTAAGCTTTAATTCTGCAGGTGCATCCTGAGTGGTATACAAAACCACATTATACCCCTTCTCAGGCTTGCTAGCCGAAGTAAGTACCGTCACCCTGTGGCGGCCCCTTCTGCCGGGCAACACATTTACAACAACGCCTTCCCCTTTTGCATATTTCCCCCTAATTGATTTGTAATATTCCTTAATCTGAGCCTTGGTATATTTTGTGGGATCTATCTGTTTGATAATCTCATTAACATCTATAACCTTTTCCTTCTCAACAGCAGCAGACACCCCCTCATCTCTCTTGACAGTCTCTTTTTCCATACATCCTGAAAGGAAAATCATCCCCAGTACAATTGTAAAGAGTACAAGAGAGACTCTCCTGATCATACCACACCTCCTTACTTATTGGTATTGATATGGTATTTTGGCTTTGAGAGTAACAGGATTCAGAAATTCAAGTTAAATATTTCCCAAATCCAACTAATTCGATAAAAATTATACCATAAAATTACCTTTATACGTCATTTGCTTTGAGTTTTAAAGATTATTGGAAAACCTACTGTTTTTTATCTCTTAAACAACTCTTTAAGAACCAGGATGCTAATCCTGTAAAAGTCACGCACCGGCCTGAAGTGACTCGAATACTCATCTGGATAAACAGTGGTTATGGAAACGGTAGAGATTGAAAATCCTGCTTTTGCCGCCTTTATTAGTATCTCCGTCTCCATCTCAAATCCGTCATGCTCCGGTTTCACCCTCTCAAGCACTCTTCTTGAGTAGAGTCTGAAACCGGACTGTGTATCCCGAAGATGCATTCCGAGGGCCTTGGAAATAAAGAACTCGCCCACCTTGTTTGACAAACGCCGTATCAAGGGCATCTCGGTACTGTTTTTTATCCGTTCACCCACAATAATATCACCGAGTCCCCTCTTAAAGGCATCAATTAATAAATTCACCTCCCGAGGAAGATGCTGTCCGTCTGCATCCATGGTTATTACAGACCGACATTCCGTCTCCTTTAATGCATAATCGAAACCTGTCTGGAGAGCTGCCCCCTTTCCCATATTACTTTCATGACGTATAAGTTTTACACCGGCTTTTGTCGCTACTTCTGCCGTGGCATCCGCCGAACCATCATCAACAACCAGAATAGATTCAGGTGGGTACAGCTCTTTCAACTGCGCCAGAACTCTCACTATCCCCCTTTCTTCATTATATGCAGGTATTAAAATCAGATGCTCCATGCCATGATGATAACAACTAAGAAATACTCTATGTCAATATCTTCCATCTGTCCATGAACCTTTTTCAAAGGACAGAAATAACAAGATACCTCATCCCATCCACATTTGACTCTCAGAAAAACCAGATGATATACTGACAGAGTGTGAGACTCACTACGACCTGATCCTTTCTTATGAAGCCTGAATGCCACATAGAAGGAGGACGGCACGAGGAGGTTATCACCGAAGATAATGCATCGAAGGAGGCCCACAAGGAACTCTTCCGTCTGGATGATAATGCATATCTAGTCGTCGGTGACAGGATTATCGATTCGATCAAAGAAAGAATCTCCTCAGGAGCATTACGTATTCATCTTTCCGGCAGCTGGTCCTGGATCCTCAAGGTGGCGCTGTGGAAGAATGAGACCCCATCAAGGGGCGAGGTCTTTTATCTGCTCAAGCGATTCGGCCTCAGCGATGATGATATCGCTCCTTTTTCATCCTCTGACATTAATGATATATTCCATTCCCTTTACTACGGAAAACGTTTTGATGTCCTCAAAAGATTGTGTCACAGGGCAAAGAAGACTGCTGAAGAGAATCTAAAGGCAGATGGTGTAAGAATTCACTGTCATCTGGTTGCTACAGAGATCACTCAGATTGTAGCAAGCAGTCTGTGAAGGTGCTGATTCCCCTCGTGCAGGGGATTACCTTTCTCCCGGCCAAAACAAACCCAAATCCCGATTTGACTATAGTCAACAAGACAGAGGCGGTGATATAGGGTTTTCGACTCATTCTCGCAGGCCATCCATGGCCTGCTCCGAGGTAATTTTCACGGCTCAGGGGCCCAAAAAATCTCTGATTTTTTGGGATGCCCTCACCATCACGGTGAGCCTTATGTGAAAATTAAATCGCTCCAACCCCATACCACCACCCCTTTATCAGTTCAGCTTGATTTTCTAAATCGGGATTTAGGACAAAATAACTGTTTTACCAGGATACTAAGAATCAGTTATAATATATTCTATGCTGTCACCAGAAAAACAGTTAGAGATCATAAAAAGAGGAGCTGTTGAGATAATCCTGGAGGAGGAACTCCTCAAGAAACTCCGCGAGGACAGACCTCTCAGGATAAAGGCTGGATTCGATCCTACTGCGCCTGACCTCCATCTTGGCCATACAGTGCTGATTGAAAAGATGCGTCAGTTTCAGGAACTGGGCCATGAAATAATCTTTCTCATCGGTGATTTCACCGGAATGATCGGTGACCCCTCAGGAAAGAGTGAAACCCGGCCACCCCTGACAAAAGAACAGGTGTTAGAGAACGCAAAAACATACAAAGAGCAGATCTTTAAGATTCTCGATCCGGAAAAGACCAGGGTGGAGTTTAATTCCCGCTGGATGTCAGAAATGAAAGCAGAGGATCTTATTCGACTTGCGAGCCATTACACTGTGGCAAGAATGCTTGAGAGAGAGGATTTCAAGCAGCGCTGGCAGAAACAGAGTCCCATCAGTATACATGAATTCATTTACCCGCTTATTCAGGGCTATGACTCTGTAGTACTGAAGGCTGATGTTGAACTGGGCGGAACCGATCAGAGGTTCAATCTCATTGTAGGCAGAGAACTCCAGAAGGAATACGGACAGGCTCCCCAATGCATTGTCCTGATGCCACTGCTGGAAGGTCTTGACGGCGTGAAGAAGATGAGCAAAAGCCTTGGCAACTATATAGGCATCACAGAGCCACCCCTACAGATGTACGGTAAGATCATGTCCATCACAGACGAGCTAATGCTGAGGTACTATGAGCTTCTCAGTCATATATCCAATGAAGAGCTTGAGGCCCTGAAAAGGGGCATCAAGGATGGTTCGATCCATCCTAAAAAGGCCAAGGAAGACCTTGCCATGGAGATAGTTGCCAGATACTGGGGCAATGATGAGGCAGAGAAAGCCAGAGAAGAATTTAACAGAATATTTAAAGAGCGGCAGCTGCCGGACGAGATACCAGAGGTATTATACAGCTTCGATGGTGAGGATGTGTGGCTTCCTCAGATTTTAAAGAGCACCGGAATCTGCAAAAGTACAGGAGAAGCCATGCGTCTTATAAAGCAGGGCGGAATAACGGTTGATTCAGAAAGAGTTACCGACACCCAGTACAGGCTTTCCCCTGGAGAACATATAATAAAAATCGGTAAGAGGCGCTTTTATAAAATTAAACCAGCATGAATACTGAACTCCTGGAAATAGTGTTCAGGCTCTTTCTTGGATCTGCACTTGGCGGAATTATTGGCTTTGAAAGGCAGAGCCACGGTAGACCTGCAGGGTTCAGAACCCATCTACTTGTATGTCTTGCCTCAGTACTGATCATGATCGTATCGTATGAGTACTACAGGCCTCCTCTTGACTCCAACATAATAAGAATTGACCCTGCCCGTATTGCAGCCGGTGCAATAACCGGCGTGGGATTCCTGGGAGCAGGGGTAATAATCAAATCAGGTTTTACCATTCAGGGACTTACCACTGCTGCATGTCTATGGATTGTATCTGCAATTGGTCTAGCCGTGGGTAGCGGATTGTATTTTGCCTCTATCATAACCTTCTCTATTACCTTTGTGGCACTCTGGATACTCCGCAGGTTTGAGGTGATGATGCCACGGCTCCGTTACAAAGTGCTGACACTTACCACTGATTCCAACGAACGGGAAGAGGAGATTATAAATTTTCTTAAAGAGGCTGGAGCTGATGTTGGAAACATAGATTACGAGATGTCAAGGGAAAGAGGTGATTTTACCTATCATATCTCCATGACCTTCAGTGACAGCACTGTTATCTCGAGAATCTGTAAAAATCTTGCCATTCTTTCCTATGTTAAACATTTCCATCTGAGAGGTTAACAGAATGAGCAATATTACCCTGGCTGAACTAAAGGATGCACTATGGAAGGATGTGCGCCATGTACTTCTGGACATGGATGGCACACTCCTTGACAAGTACTTTGATGACTACTTCTGGGAACACCTTGTCCCTGAAAAGTACGCAGAAAAACACAACATCACCTTCGGAAAGGCCAAAGATGAATTATTAAAAAAATACAAAAAACATGAAGGAACACTGAATTGGACAGATATTGACTTCTGGTCAAGAGAACTCGGCCTGGATATTCCTGCCCTGAAGGAGCAGATAAAGCACCTTATAGAGGTGCATCCTTATGTAGAAGAATTCCTTAAGATGGCAAAGGCGAAGAAAAAGATAATTATTCTTGTTACAAACGCCCATTACAAGACATTAACAATAAAACTCCGAAAGACTCAGATCGGTGCTTACTTTGATAAGGTCTACACCTCCTTTGAAATGGGTGCACCAAAGGAGGATCTCGCTTTCTGGGAGCGGGTACAAAAGCTGATAGGATTTGATCCCGAGCTTACTCTCTTTATAGATGACACTTTGGAGATTTTGAAAACAGCCAGGGAGTTCGGTATAAAATATCTGCTTTTAAAGAAAAAGGCCAACTCAAAGGACAACAAAAAAGAGGAAGCCTCATCAGACTTCCTCTCTATCGATAGCTTTAAAGAGCTTATTCCTTGAAGAATGCTTAAATCAAATCAGGCAGCAGCCTTCTTTTTCTTCTCAGCAGCCTTCTCAAAGACCTCTTTTGCGTTAAAGGTCCCGTCAATAGCCTGTTTGGGGCACTTGGCAGTACAAATTCCACATCCAATACATTTTGACTGGTCAATTGTATGAACCTTCTTCATTTCGCCATAGGCTGCATTCACAGGGCATACCTTCATGCAGATGTTACAGCCAATGCATTTGTCTTCTATAATAAATGCCTTTGGCCTTGTGGGCATATGATCCACTATTGCCTTTGTTGGGCACTTCCTCACACAGAGTCCACAGACACGGCATTTGTCAAGATCGATCCTTGAAACATTATTCTCAATTCTTGGTGCATCAAAGGGGCAAACCTTAACACAGGCACCGCAGGCGATACAGCCCACCTGACAGTTCTTCCTCGTATCAGCTCCCCTGTCTTTTGAGTGGCAGGCAACCAGTACTGCCTTGCTGCCTGGCAGGACCTCTATCACTTTCTTTGGACAGGCTGCCTCACACTTACGGCATCCTGTGCACTTGCCAACGTCTACAACCGGAAGGTGATTCTCATTCATATGTATAGCATCAAAGGGACATACCTTGGCGCATGTACCGTATCCAAGACATCCGTATACACAGGCCTTGTCACCACCTCCGGCAAGAACAGCAGCCCTGCAGTCCTCAACGCCCTCGTATTTGAATCTTTTGACAGACTTTGACCAATCTCCCTGACACATGATTCTTGAGAATTTAGGCTCGGCAGCTATCGGCTTCTTGCCGGTAATCATTGCCACCATTGCTGCTGACTTTTCACCACCTGGGGTACAAAGGTTGGGAGGCACATCAGGGTTCTGAACAACAGCCTCTGCATACTGTTCGCAGCCAGGGTATCCACATGCACCGCAGTGAGCACCTGCAAGATACTCACGAACCTGATCTATCCTCGGATCACGCTTAACAGCAAACTTTTTTGCTGCAAAGGCAAGTCCCATTCCGAAGATTGCACCTATACCCAAAACAAATATAAATGTAAACTTAATTGTCTGAACAAGATCAACAGTCTCTCTCGCCTCTATTCCTCCGCCCACACCGATACTGGGCAGGGGGATATGATTTATCATTCCAATAAGTTCTCTTATCTGCTCTGCAAGGCCTGATATTATGCCGAGATCAAACATTCTCTCTACCTCCTGATCTATTTCACATCATTACCTGTGAAGTTACAGGGTTATCAGTCCTGAGAAACCGGTAAAGGCCAGGGCAATTAATGCCGTTGTTATCCAGGCAATGGGCATTCCCCTGAATGGTCTTGGCACGTCTGCAAGTTCAAGTTTCTCACGGATGCTCGCCATTATGGTCAGAGCCAGGGCAAAACCTATACCAGAGCCTAAGCCGAAGGAGAGACTCTCAAGAAAGTTGTAATGCTCACCGGCATTAATGAGAGGCACTGCAATAATAATACAGTTTGTGGAAATCAGGGCAAGATAAACACCGAGTTTATAATAGAGTCCAGGACTCACCTTCCTCATGATTGTGTCGGAGGCCTGAACAAAGGCAGCTACAATACCGATAAAGATTATAATCTTAAGGAAGGTTATATCCAGCGGAACCATTATATATGTAAATACTATCCAACTAAGTGCTGCAGATATTACCATAACAGCTGTGAATGTAATACTCATACCAATGGCTGTCTCCATCTTCTTTGAGACACCGAAGAAGATACAGAGGCCCAGGAATCTGGTAAAGACAAAGTTATTAATCAGTGAGGCGGCTATGAATAATTCAAAAAGCTTTATAAACTCCTTTTCCATATCTTCCTCCTGTCATTTTACAAACAAATCACTTTATTTATTATCCCAGTTCACTGCCACAAAAATCAAACCTTATTTTCAAATCTTCAATTTTCAATCCTTTAGTGCCCTCCGGCACCTCCGGCACCCTTACCACCATAGAATCTCATATCAATCCAGTTAAAGAAGCCCATCAGGAGACCGACAACAAGGAATCCTCCCGTAGGCATAACCATAATAAGTAGTGGCTTGGCATGAACTATCGGCATACCAAGGAGAGTTCCCTTTCCTAAAAGCTCTCTGAAGAAACTGATTGTCACCAAAGCAGCAAGGAATCCGAGACTGGAACCCAGACCGTCGAATATTGAAGGAAGAACCTTATTCTTACTGGCAAACATCTCTGCCCTTGCAAGAATCGAGGCAAAGGCAACGATAATCTGTATGTAAAGCCCTATCTCTTTATAAGCAGCCCTTGCATAGGCAGCCATTAGCATATCAACAATCGTAACCCAGCCAGAGATGATAAGCATGAAGATGGGAATCCTGATCCTGGGATGGATGAATCGCCTTAGAACTGCAACAGTAGCATTAACCATCACCTGAACAAAGACAACAGCTATACCAAGGAGAAAACCGTTCCTTACACTATTAGTAACAGCAATGGAAGGACAAAGACTTATAACAAGTCTGAAAATAACATTCTCTTTAAAAATACCGTTTTTCAGTACTTGTAAATAACTAACCTTCTCTTCCTGAAGATGCTCCATGCTCCACCTCTCCTTTCAAGGCTTGCATTAAGAATTTTATACCATTCCTTATTCCATCCTCGGCCACAGCCCTTGTAGAAATGGTAGCACCTGTAATGGCCTGGATGTACTCCTTCTTAGTACCGGTCTTATCCACCTTAAGGTGCTCTATATCCTTACCTTTGAATTGATTCTTGAACCAGTCAAGCTCTATCTCGTCACCAAGCCCCGGAGTCTCGGCATGGTGAAGAACATTCATCTTAAGCACCTTGAAATCGGTATCAACAGAAAACAGGATATTTATGTAACTTGAGTATCCCTTACCAAAGGTCTGAACAATATAACCAATAACCTCTGGGTTCACACACTCCTTAATCTCTTTTGTGGCACCTGTTGCCTCATCCTTAACGGTTTTCACCTTAACTTCTCCACATTTTTTTGCAACATAATACTCTGCATGCTTTTCGTGGGGATACCAGTCACCTAACTTTTCGATACTCTCGGCCTCCGGCATCATCTCCTGCAACGCCTGCCTCTTCTCCTCAAGGTTCTTCTGATATATTATCGGCGAGGTCTTTGAGTAAACAGCTGCCATCAGAATGCCTGCAGCGGTGTAAAGAACAACAAGGTTAAAGGTGATCTTGAGAATGTCCTTGAATGTCACTTCTTGGCCTCCTTTCTGGCCCCGAAGACCCTGGACTTCAGATTCCTGTCAATCAAAGGACTAAAACAGTTCATCAGCAAAATGGCAAACATAACACCTTCGGGATAGCCTGCTTTCAAACGGATGAGGGCAGTAAGGAAACCGCACCCGATTCCGAATACTATCTGCCCCTTTCTCACAGAAGGACAGGTGACATAGTCCGTGGCCATGAAAAATGCTCCTAAAATCAAACCACCACTTAGGAGATGTACAATCGGATCGCCTGTAAACAGTCCCTCTTTGCCACCGAAAATCCATGTTATTACTGCAACAGTGGCAAGAAATGAGATAGGAATATGCCATGTAATATATCTCTTATAAATAAGGAAGGCCGCTCCGATCAGCAGGGCGATAACAGAGGTCTCACCAAGGGAGCCAGCCCTGTGACCTATGAGAAGCTTTGTATAGAGAGTCATTTTGTCTCCAAAGATCTCAATAAGTTTATGCATCCCCTCCTCTTTAAGGATACCCAGAGGAGTGGCTGTTGTCTTTGCATCCATACCAATAAATGATGCAGTAGGTGTTAGCCAGGTGGTCATTGCCCTGGGCCATGTAATCAATGCAAAGGCCCTTCCCACCAGGGCAGGATTAAAGATGTTGTAGCCGATTCCTCCAAAGAGTTGCTTGGTAATGGCAACGGCAACAAAGGAGCTTACCAGAGGAATATAGAATGGAACAGAAGCAGGCATATTCATGCCAAGGAGGAGACCGGTAAGAAAGGCGCTACCATCTCTGATGGTCAACTCTTTGCCTGCCATCTTCTCCACTATCCACTCACTAAAGAGTGAGCCTATTATACAGAGCGCTGTCACATAGACGGCCTTTGGACCGAAATAGTAAACACCCATTGCAAAGGCAGGAAGCAGGCTGAGACTGACTGTCCACATTATCCTGCTTACGGTCTCTTCACTTCTGATATGAGGACTGACAGAGACAATTAGTTGATGCTCTTTCTTTGCAACTGCCATTGTATCAACTCCTTGTTTTTAAAATTTTAAATGCACTATCTTTTCACGAGTGACTTTGCCAGTCTTATCAGCTGAACAATCGGTCTCTTAGCAGGACAGACGTACGTACAGGTCCCGCACTCGAAACAGTCAAATATATTGTACTCCTTAGTATCCTCATAAAACCCTTTCTCGGAAAGGATACTGAGCATGGATGGAATAAGGCCCATAGGACAGGCATCTACGCACCTGCCGCATCTGATACAGGAACTGAACTTTTCAGAGGATACATACTCACTCTCTGAAAGCACGAGCACACCGGACGTACCCTTTGTTACAGGTATCTCGGTGCTATAGACAGCAAAGCCCATCATCGGGCCACCAAGCACCACCTTCACAGCTCCATTGGTAAACCCGCCGGCTTCATCTATCAACTGCTGTATAGGTGTCCCGATTCTTGCCCTGAAATTACCGGGGCTGTTAACTCCAAGGCCTGTTACTGTCACAACCCTCTCAATAAGCGGCTTACCATACCTGCAGGCTTCATAAATGGCATAGGCAGTCCCAACATTCTGCACAACAACTCCCACATCCATTGGCAGGCCACCTGCAGGAACCTCTCTGTCCACAATAGCCTTTATAAGCATCTTTTCCGCGCCCTGGGGATATTTCACCTGAAGAGCAACCACCTCAATATTCGGCTCATTCTGTGCCGCCTCTTTCATCCTCTCTATTGCATCTGGCTTGTTGTTTTCTATTCCCACATAGCCCTTACTCACACCGAGGATCTTCATTATTATCTTGAGCCCCTCTATCACCTCTTTGGGTGTTTCCACCATCATCCTGTGGTCAGCAGTAAGATAGGGCTCACATTCGGCACCGTTTATTATCACTACATCTATTGGCTTCTCCTTAGGAGGTGACAGCTTTACATGGGTTGGGAATGTAGCACCACCCATTCCCACAATTCCTGCATTCTTGATCTTTTCTCTAAGCTCATCTGGAGATAGATTCATGTAGTCCGGATTATCACTTAACTGGGTCCACTCCTCTTTGCCATCATTCTCAATAACAACAGCAGGAACCATCCTTCCCATTGCATTGGGCACGTCCATCATTGCCACAACCTTTCCGGAAACAGAGGCATGCACTGGTGCTGAGACGAATCCGGTTGGCTCACCGATCATTTCTCCTTTTTTTACTTCCTGACCTACCTCTACAATTGCCTGACAGGGAGCACCAATATGCTGGCTAAGAGGAATAACTACCTGGGAAGGGACTTTTGCCTCCTTTATAGGAGAGTTTGCCGAAAGCTCCTTATGGTCCGGGGGGTGAACGCCACCCTTAAATGTTAACAGTGCCATCACGCCTCCTCAGGGTAAGTGAATTGTCTGCAAAAAAAGCCTATAAGTAATAACATTTAATATATGGTTATGTCAAGTTATAATTTGACCCTCCGGTTGCTTTACGGGACAGGTAGAGGAGATGTTTTCTCATAGCATCTTCAACTCTTTGATTTTCCTGATAAAATCCTCAATACCTTTGAAGTGTATCGTCTCTAATCCCTGTGAACGGGCACGATCAATATTACCCCCATTGTCATCCACAAAGAGCACCTCCTCAGGAGCAATCCCCATTTTTTTACAGATATCAACAAACACCGAGGGGTCTCTTTTCCCCTTGTGAATGTGGTATGAGTTGAAAACATGGTCAAAGAGGTGGAAAAAAGGTCTCCTTCTGTTCAATTCATCAAGCCAGTCGGTCTGGTCACTGAGAATGGCAACTATAAATCCCTTATCCTTAAGCTTTTTTACTACATCCAACATCTCTGGACGCAGGAGAAATCTCTGAAGCAGTTCTTCTCTAAGCCCCTCGTCATCGCTTTTTATCCCGGTTTTCTCCCTTATAGCCTGCCAGAAGTCCCTCTCCCGGGCTCTGCCAAGGAGATACCCTGTGGCGTAAACAAGCTCATTAGCCAGAGAGAAAAACTCTTCAGGCGGAAGACCGTTCTTTCTGGCAATTGCCTTAAGCCCCTCTCGAAATCCCTCTTCAGCAAGCACCCCTCCGAAATCAAAGACAACCGCCTTAATCATCCCTTTACAGCCTCTTCCGTAAGCCTTGCTGCCACAGCAAAGATAGCCTCTTTCTCTTCAGGATCTCTTGCCTCAATATAGAATCTTACCTTGGGCTCTGTGCCCGAGGGCCTTATCATAAACCACGATCCATCCTCAAGAACAAACTTGGTTCCGTCAAGGGTAATCATATCCACAATCTTCAGAGATTTGCCACCTACTGATATGGTGCTCCCCACGGGATAACGTTCTCTAAGTCTTGCAAGCCTCTCTTTAAGGGGTGCTCCGGTCAAAGACCGGTCAACCTCAACGCCTGAACGGTCGGGATAATAGTGGCCGTACTGATCCATCAAATCATGAAGATACTCACTCAGATTCTTTCCTGTAGTGGCTACCATCTCTATAGCCAGCAATAACCCGAATAGGGCATCCTTCTCCAGAGTATGGTTGTATGCACTTATACCGTCAGATTCCTCAAAGGCAACTACTGCCTTCTCTTTTGCATTCGGAAGCAGATAGGGTCTGAAATTTTTAAATCCCACCTTTGTCTCTCTTACAGGAATCCCCTCCTTCTCTGCAATAGCATTCAAAAAGTTGCTCGTTCCAACAGACTTAACAGCTACACCATTTACTCCTTTGTAATAATGAAGAAAATGGAAGGCCATTGCTCCAAAGTAGTTCATGGGAATCTGCATGGTATGGTCGGCGACCCTGATTCTGTCACCATCAGGGTCCATTATTACGCCTATCCGGTACTTGGCATCACTTTGTCTGAGGATTCTCTCCACATTCTCCATATTCCTGGCAGAGGGCTCAGGTGCCACTCCTCCAAAGAGATAGTCATTATCTGTCCTTAAAAGAATCAACTTGTTACCGATCAGGCTCCTGTCATCCTCAAGCAGCATCCGCTCAGGCCTTCCCCTTGTGGCTCCGTGAACATGGTCAACAACAACTATGCAGTCACTCTTTCTGAGAAAATTCCTTATTTTATCAAGATTCAGAACTCCCTTTTTAAGAAGGAAATCTATATAAAGGGCAGTTGTATCTATCTTCTCGTACTCTGCATTGTCTGAAGGAGTCGGAGGCTCCTTGGACATTAAGGCATTTGCCTCTTTCTGAATAATATTTGTTATTTCCGGACCCGCAGGCCCACCGTCAGAAGGGTTGAACTTCAGACCGGAATAATTAGAGGGGTTATGTGACGGAGTGATATTTATTGAGCATGAGGCATTAAGCATCTCTATACAGGCAGAGATTTCCGGAGTGGTTGTCTCACCTCCGTAGTAGCATCTAATCCCCTCAGAAGATAGCCTTGCCATAACCTCACGGGCAAATTCCGGTGCAAGAAATCGATTGTCATGACCTACGATTATCCCCCTCACTTTTACATCATCGAAATCCTTAATCCCTAAAGCATCCCTTAGCTTGGGATCATCGCTCTTTAACGTATTGAGTATCGCCTCGGTCACAACACGAACATTTCTGAATGTAAAATCCGTTCCGATAACGCC
>JALUAR010000013.1:0-6515 GCA_027050975.1 Thermodesulfovibrio sp. | reverse complement strand
AATCTCCAGCCAGAGGTACCGAAAACCACCTCTGCAGGGGACATATTTTCTCTGGCAAACCTCTCGATAACGGAAAGGAGATCCCTTTTTAGCTCCTTCTGGATTACCTTCCAGCACTCATCAGCATTCCTGAACTCCATACCCCTCCTCCTTTAACTGTTTTAGTTGATTAGTAGATTCAATGATTGGATAATGTAATGTAAGGATTATATCAGATTTTCAGGGGATGTAACCAGGCTTCGGACAAAGCCAAAAAGACGATAAGTCAGGCAATACCCACTGGCTGACTAAAGGACACAAAGCAAATTCGGGACAGCACCAAAACGATTGTACTCCTAAACAATTACCATTACACCCGTAGCAAGAAGTCCAGCTGCAAGCAGGACAATCAGGGTGTGAGCTATTTTGAGAAGTTTCCTTGAGTGAATGTATTCAATCGCAATTCCCCAGAGGCCGTTAAACCCGTGATACAGGATGGAGCCGAGGAAAAGGATATCAAACCCCTTCCAGAAAGGACTTGAAAGTCTCCTGGCTATTTCTTCATACTCCAGGGCGGAAGAACCACTGTAATGCATAACATAAAAATGAACAATCAGTCCGAAAAAGAGAATCAGACCTGTAATACGCTGTAGCGCCCACTGAAGCACCCCTTTCAATGACTACCTCCCAGAATCGGCAATCCTCCAATAAATAGTATAACAATTCCTGTTGCTACTGCAGTCCAGAACAGAGATTTCTGGAGCCTTGATGAAACACCCAGTTCAAGGAGCGTAAGTCTCAGCCCGTTTAGACCATGAGCAAGCACAAGGCCAAGTAGTCCCACCTCGCTGAGCTTCACCAGTGGATGTTTCATCAGTGCCATCATCGAATTAAATGTTTCAGGGTCTTTCAGATGGCTCAATACGTAAAGATGCAAAAAGATATAAAGGGTCAGGAGGATACCTGTTACCCTGTGTATAAGCCATGCAAAAGAGCCTGTATGCCAGCGGTAACGCATTATCCTTTCTTTATCTGTACATCCCTGAAAGTGGCCTCCAGTTCGGACCTTAGGGATTTAAAATTACCCTTTCCTTTTGTTCTGATAACCACCTTACGATATCCCTCTTTCACTCCCTCATAGGAGGTAAGAATGCTCTGCAGACTAAAGCCATGCTTACGGACGATATCAGCCACATCCTTAATAGAGCCAGGACGGTCATCTATGGTAAGGAATATCCTGTGGCCTCCGTGCCTTATTCCCGTAATATCCACAAGTACCTTGAAGATATCCCTGTCCGATATTATTCCCACCAATCTGCCATTGTCCAATACAGGAAGGCACCCAATGTTCTGATCATACATCAGCATTGCCGCCTCTTCTATAGGTGTATCCGGCGTGGTGGTAAAGACCTTCTTCCTCATAATCTCCTTAACCTTTGTTTTCGCAATAAGGTAGTGGAGTTCGTATATATCAAGGGAGGTAGCCTTGGAGGGAATATATTCCTTTATATCGCGGTCAGAAAGTATCCCTTTCAGTTTCCCATCCTTGAGTACGGGGAGGTGTTTTATATTTTTCTCTTTCAGGATCTTTGATGCATCGGAAACAGAGTCATTGGGACTTACAGTGTAAACCCTTTTTGTCATCCAGTCTTTAACAAACATCTTACACCTCCCTGAAATCTCATTTTCTTAGGGTAAGGGTATGGGGTCTGAGCGGACAAGTAAATTAAACTATACCCCTAGATACGCTGTCTTAACATGCTCGTTGTTAAGCATACTCTCTCCCGTACCCTCAAGCACAATCCTGCCATTTTCCAATACATAGGCCCTGTCTGAAACAGACAATGACTGTTTCACATTCTGCTCCACAATCAATACGGTAGTACCTTCTTCTCGTATCCTCTTTATAACATCAAATATCTCCCTTACCAGAATGGGAGCAAGTCCTAAAGAGGGCTCGTCAAACATCATAAGCTTTGGCTTTGCCATCAACCCCCTTCCAATGGCAAGCATCTGCTGCTCTCCTCCGCTAAGGGTACCGGCAACCTGACGGGCTCTTTCCTTGAGCCTGGGGAAGAGTTCGAAAACCATCTCCTTGGTCTTCTCTCGCTCCTGTTTTGCCTCTCCCTTCAGTGCCCCCATATCGAGGTTCTCCTCAACTGTCATCTCCACAAAGAGCCTTCTGCCCTCGGGAACATGGACTATTCCCATCTCGATCAACTTGTAGGGTTTAACAGTATGTATCGGCACACCCTCAAAAAATATCTCTCCGGGCCGTGGTCTCAAAAGCCCCGAGATTGTCTTAAGCAGGGTGGACTTACCAGCACCATTGGCACCGATAAGGGAGACTATCTCTGCCCTCTCTACATGGAAGGAGACTCCCCAGATAACCTGAAGGTCACCGTAAAATACATTTACATCCCTTACCTCAAGCATCCACAGCCTCCCCAAGATATGCCTCAACCACCACAGGATTGTTTGCAATCTCCTGAGGCGTGCCCTCAGCAATCTTTTCACCGTAGTTAAGCACCACGATCCTGTCGGATATGGACATAATAACCTTCATGTGATGTTCGATAATGAGTATAGTAATCCCACTATCTCTTATCTTTTTTATAATTTCAATAGATTCGTTCAGTTCAGTAGGATTTAGCCCTGCAAAGGATTCATCAAGGAGCAGAAGTTCCGGGCCTGTTGCAAGGGCCCGTGCTATCTCAAGGCGCTTTCTCTTACCAAGGGGAAGGCCCTTTGAGAGTTTGTCTCTGTCATCATAAAGGCCTGTGAATCGGAGAATTTCCTCTGCCCTCTCTCTGGCTTCGGTCTTGCTTTTTACCCTGAGAAATGCCGAGGCAAGCACGTTGTCCATCACACTCATTCTCTGAAGCGGTTTTACAACCTGAAAGGTCCTTGCTATGCCGAGTTTACATATCTGATGTGGCTTCAATCCGGATATCTTCTTCTCTTTAAAATAAATATCACCTTTTGAGGGCTTGTAGAATCCATTAATCACATTAAAGAGTGTTGTTTTTCCTGCACCGTTGGGCCCGATCAGCCCCACTATCTCACCAGGATAGACTGAAAAGGATACATCCATGACAGCCGCCAGCCCCCCAAAAAAGCGCGATACATCTTTTACCTCAAGAAGCGGTCTCAACTTCTCCTCCCGAAACCAAAGATTCTTTTAATCTTTGGGAAATCTCCCACAATACCATTAGGCAGAAAGATAATTATCACAATTAACAATATTCCGAAAAGGGTCTGATGAGCCGAACCGAGCCTGGGCAGAGACCTGATAAATTCGGCAAGCAACACCATAATAACCGATCCTACAACCGGCCCCCAGAAGGTGGCAACCCCTCCCACCATCACAACCATTATTGTGACTATGGATATATCGTGCAGGGCAAAAACCACCTCTGGATCAATGTATCCCATATAATTTGTATAAAAGGCACCTGCAAGCCCTGTCAGCACAGCACTTATGCAGAGGGCAATGGTTTTATAAAGTGTTGTATTTATTCCCAGGGACTCTGCAGCATCCTGATCCTCCCTTATAGCAACAAAATAATAACCCAGCCGTGACTCTATCACCTTTTTGACAACAACAAACGAGACGGCAGCTATCAGAAGAATAATATAGTAGTACCACGTCTTCTCAACCCATGTCCTTTCCTTTAGCATGATCCCTAAGGAACCCTGGGTAAAGTCACGTAGATTCTCTGCAGTAACCCTCATCACCTCACCCATTGCAAGGGTTGCCAGTGCAAAGAAGGGGCCTCTGAGCCTTAAACATATGAAGCCAATTATCAGGGCCTCTACCACAAGTATCAAAACACTTAATGGAACCCCCCACCATGCGGACACACCTAATTTATAATAGAGAATCCCGGCAGTATAGGCACCTACTCCAAAGAAGGCGGCATGTCCGAAGGAGACCTGTCCGCAATAACCACCAAGGAGATTCCAGGCCATTCCGATAACAGACCACATAATGACCATTATCAGTATATGCAACATGTATGTGCTAAGCCCGATGAGGGGCAGGATCGCCATTATGCCGAGTATGAGATAAGGCGCGTATCTCTTCATCTTCCCAACCTGTGTCTTCTCAGGATTGATGCCACACCACCTGGCAGGAATATGAGGGCGATTATAAAGATCACAAATCGTCCCACCGGTGCCCATCCCATCCCTATGTATGTAGCGGTAAGTGACTCGAACACCCCAAGTATCAGTCCGCCAATAATGGCTCCCACAGTGGAGCCAAGCCCGCCTAAAATGGTTATAACAAAGGCTATAAGTGTGAACTTACCACCAAGCGAAGGGTAGAGATAATATATAGGGATAAAGAGGCATCCTGCAGCACCCACAAGGGCTGCTCCAAGGCCAAAGGTTATAAGCCTCATCCTCTCGACATTCACACCCATAAGTATGGCAGCCTCTATGTCCTGGGCAGTCGCCCTGATGGACTTTCCGGTATCCGTCTTTGTAAGGAAGAACCATAAAGCCACTGTTATCAGTACAGCCATCACAAAAGAGACCGTCCAGGGCACTGAAAGGGAAAGTTCAATTGGAGAATTTCTCCAGAAATCACTCAAATACCACGCTTCAGAGGCATAATCAACAGGTGTGGAACGGTAGTCAGAGGTAAAGAATATGGTGGCAAGATTGGCAAGTACCATTCCTATGCCTACGGTAAGTATCACCTGGTTTTCAGGCAGAATGGATTCCACCTTAAGAACAGGATTTATCAGAAAACGCTGAATGGCCATTCCGAAGAAGAACATCAAAGGGGCAACAATCAGGACCGAGATATAGGGGTCAATATGTAAGAGAACAAAAAGCCAGTAGGCAAGATACATTGCCACCATCATGAGCTCACCGTGGGCGAGATTGATAATCTTCATCACACCCATAATGAGCGTCATTCCGATGCCGATGAGTGCGTAAAGCCCTCCCAGCAAAAGACCGGCAATCAGGGTTTGAAGCAGTACCTCAACTGCTACGGCATCCATTATTTAACTCTCCTTAATTCCACATCCTCGGTAACGATAACAAACAATCTTTGCAAGGGGTGGTATGGTGGAGTCTGAACGGATTTGAATTTTGCAAGCGGATATGGGGTCCCCGAAAAGTCGTAGACTTTTCGGGGCGAGACTGGATGTCCGCCGAGAATGATGTGAAGACTTCATCATACCACCCCTTTGGGATCTGAATATACTTATCAAGGCACATACCCTTTAGCAAGAAAGGCAGGCGGTTTTACGACTCCGCCTGCCTGACTGTTTTCTATTATCTTCTGTCTCTCCAGCGAGGAATCGGATAGACATATTTTTTGGTGGCATACTTGATAGGCCAGATGGTCTCATGTTTGCCATTGATGACCTGTAGCACAAGAGTATCCATAAAGTTCTGGTTCTGGTATCCGTTCCTGTCCTCAAACTTGACAGGCCCGAAGGCTGTAACTATATTAGTCTCTTTTAATGCCTTGCGGATATCCTCAGATGACCAGGTCTTTGCACGTTCCAGTGCATCTTTGATTACATACAAGGCAGAGTATGCCTCGGCACCATGATATGATGGATACTTGCCATAGCGAGATTTGTACTTTTCAGCAAACTCCTTGGCACCGGGATAGGTGACCTGAGGACTCCATAATGTGGCGGTTACCACATACTCCGAAGCATCTTTTGCATTCTCAATAAACTCAGGAATTGCAAATCCTGCGGCACCACCTGCAAAGAGCTTTGCATCGATTCTTAACTCCTTGATCTGCCGCATCAGGAGGGCTGCATCCATCACATAGGAGACCATGTAAATTACATCAGGTCTCCTGGACTTAACCTTTGAGAGTATTGGCTTGAAGTCCACAGCACCACTTTCGTACTTCTCCTTGAGGACAACCTTCATGCCAATACGTTTGGCATCCTTAACCATACCCTCAGCACCCTTGGTTCCAAAGTCCGAACTCTCATAGAGGATGGCTATTGTCTTTGGCTTTACCACCTCTTTCAGGAAGGATCTTAAACCACTGGTGTAGTAGGAAACAGAGGGATTCATGCGGAATACATATTTATAATTCTGCTGTGTAATATTGTCTGCAGCACCTGTTACAACCAGATAGGGAACTTTCCTCTCCTCAGCCACTGCTGCTATGGCCTTTGAGCAGGAAGAACTATACTCACCAAAGATTACTGGCTGCTTTTTCACATCAATTATCTTTTCAGCTATTGCCCTGGATATTTCCGGCTTACCCTGAGAGTCCTCAAACTTAAGGACAACCTTCTTGCCCTTTATTCCGCCTTTGGCATTGATCTCCTCCATTGCTATCTCATAGGAACGCTTCTCTATCTCACCAAACTTGGCCTTGCTACCGGTGAGAGGAAGAGGAATCGAAAAAGTTACTGTATCTTCAGCAAGGGAAACACCGGAGAAAATGACCGAGAACACAAACAATAGCACCGTCAATAATACTGACCGCTTCATAACTACCTCCTTCATGTATTGATGTTTTTAATAGGATAATTATACCATAT
>JALUAR010000012.1 GCA_027050975.1 Thermodesulfovibrio sp. | reverse complement strand
GAAAGCACCCTGAACATCGTCTGGAACGAGCTCAAATACAAGGCCACGGTCACCAAGGAGTATGGCGATATCCCCCTTACAAAGTGCTATCCCCAGCAGTTCAGCCAGGTCTTCATGAATCTCCTTGTTAATGCTGCCCATGCCATTGAAAAACAGGGTGGGATAAAGATAAAGACCTGGGCTGATGATGGCTGGATATACATCACTGTCTCTGACACAGGCTGCGGTATTCCAAAGGAAAATCTATCGAAGATCTTCGAGCCCTTCTTTACCACAAAGGAGGTTGGTAAGGGTACCGGTCTTGGCCTGAGCATTGCCTACGACATTATAAAAAAGCACAATGGTGAAATCTCTGTTGACAGTGAAGTGGGGAAAGGTACTACCTTCACAATCAAAATCCCGGTAGTTGCAGGACAAATGTAGCACATGGGGTTCTTGTGATCATGTTAAAGTTTCGGTTTTTATAGTCGATAAATCTATTATGAGGAGTAGTCTGTGAAAATTCCCTTAATGGGAGGACAACGCGATGAACTATGACGAACCAATAAGGATTCTCTGCGTTGATGATGAAAAAAATGTTCTGAAGGCACTGGAACGGCTCTTTCTCGACGACGAATACGAAATCCTTACCGCATCTTCCGGTAATGAAGGGCTGGATATCCTGCAAAAGATTTCTCCCATCCAGGTCGTGATTTCCGACTATCGTATGCCGGGGATGAACGGGGTGGAGTTTCTCAAAGAGGTTTGCCAATCCTGGCCAGATACCGTCAGGATTGTTCTGTCCGGATATGCAGATACAGCAGCCGTGGTTGGTGCAATTAATGAAGGCCAGATATATAAATTCATTCCCAAACCCTGGAATGACGACGAGCTAAAGGTCACCATTGCAAATGCCTTGGAGAGGTATTTTCTTCACAAGAGAAATAAGGAGCTTACCTATGAGCTAAAGAAAAAGAATGAGGAACTCCAGGAGATAAACAGGAATCTCGAAAAGCTCGTGGAAGAAAGAACAGCGGAGATCATGTTTAAAAGCAAGGCCATGGAAAGGGCACAGAATATTTTGGATTCCTTACCAGTGGCGGTCGTAGGAATCGATCCCGAAGGGATAATAGTTCAGGCCAACAAGCGCTGTGCCGAGCTTTTAAGGTTGAATGTCGAACCAATAGGGCTTAACAGGAAGGATACGCTTCCGCAGAACATGAACAGCTTTATTGACAAGATCTTGCAAAACGGACAGGAAAGAAAGGATCGAATTCTCCTGAATGACAAGAGCGCCTTTATAAAAGGGGTTCGCATGCAATACCCCGACGGTCAAGAGGGCATTGTATTAGTACTCTGTAGCGAGGAAGAGGATGATTAAAAATATCTCTGTACTGAAAAGGGTTGTCAAATGAAAGATACGCTTGTCGAGACCGATCCAAAGGTACTTATCGTTGATGACGAGGAGAACATACTCCGTGCTCTAAAAAGACTGCTCGTCAATGAGGATATTGATGTTATCGTAACTAATTCAGGTGAGAAGGGGCTTGAAATTCTCAAGAATACAGACAATATCGGTGTAATCATTTCGGATCAAAGAATGCCAGGGTTAACCGGCGTGGACTTTTTAGAAAGGGCACGTATGATTGCACCTGATACAATCAGAATAATCCTTACGGGGTATGCTGATATTAACGCTGCCATTGATGCCATAAACCGTGGCGGTGCATTCAGATATATTACAAAGCCCTGGAAGGATGAGGAACTGGTACATATAATCAAAGAGGCGTTAAGGCATTACAATCTGATCATAGAAAACAAAAGGCTGAACAAGATCATAAAACAACAGAACGAAGAGTTAAAAAAATGGAATTCTCAACTCGAGTATTTTGTGCAGGAACAGACACTGGAGATTCAAAAGAAAAATGAGGAACTCAAAAAACTGAATGCTCGCCTGAGAAGCAATTTCAAAAACACCATTTTTGCCTTCTCTCGTCTTCTGGAGATGAGAGACAGGGGCTGGGAAAACCACTCGAGAAATGTAACAGAGATATCCGTCAGGGTGGCAAAGGCTCTTGAGCTTTCCAAAAAAGAGACAGAGGATATAATGGTTGCTTCACTACTTCACGATATCGGAAAGATTGCCATTCCCGATATGCTGATTCAGAAAGATGTCTCCGAGATGAGTCCGGAAGAGTTCAATATTTACAAACAGCATCCTGTCAGAGGACAGGCTGCTATAGACATCATAGAGGACTTGCGAGATGCAGGAGTACTTATCAGGCATCACCACGAGCATTACAACGGAGGAGGGTTCCCTGATGGTCTCAAAGGAGAGGCTATTCCCCTGGGAGCGCGCATCATTTCAATAGCGGACTTTATAGACAGAGAGATACAAAAGCATAATGTTGACAATGCACTGGAACTGACCTTCAAAGAGCTCAAAAAGCAACTCGGAACGGTCTATGATCCAAAGCTGTTCGAACATATAGTGGCACCTTCCAGAACAGTCTATGCCGAGCGGCTTCCAAAAACAGATGTCATCGAGCTTGAACTCTCACCTCAGGAACTTCGTCCCGGAATGATCATATCAAGGGACGTACACAGCGGAACAGGTCTGCTCCTTCTCAGGAAGGGGACCAAACTTGATGAAAAGAATATAGCAGCATTGAGACGTTACTACCAGATTGACCCCTCAAAGAGTGGTGTCTTTGTCTGGATAAAGAGGAGAGCATGATAGAATATGACGAGACAGAAAAGAGGATGGTGTTCAAGCTTGTTTATTATGGTCCTGCCCTGTCAGGCAAGACAACCAATCTCCTGCGGCTTCACGACATCCTTGATACCGAAGGCAGGGGAGACCTCATGGTACTTGATACAAAGGATGATCGAACAATCTTCTTTGACCTCCTTCCCTTCTTCCTGACCACCCCAAGCGGCTGGAAGCTAAAGATAAAGGTGTACACTGTTCCGGGACAGGTCAAGCATGATGCCACCAGAAAGGCGGTGCTTCAGAGAGCTGACGGCATTGCATTTATTGCAGATTCCCAGTTAAGCGAGATACGGAACAACTTCCAGAGCTTTGAGAATCTCGAAAAAAACCTTACCTTTGTAGGTCTCGACATAGCAACTATTCCCCTGGTGATTCAGTTCAACAAGCGTGATCTGCAAAAAATAATCCCTGAAGAGGATATCGAGCGTGTCTGGAGACCAACGGGAATCCCGATTTTTTTTGCCTCTGCCCTGAAAGGCTGGGGAGTTATCGAGACTTTCCAGATGCTTCTGGACAAAACGTACGATTACATTGATAAAAGATACAGCCTCCAAGATGTACACGGTCTGAGCAAAGAGGAGTTCATACAAAGGATAGTCAGAAAAAAAGCGATGGACCACTAACAATCGAGGTATTCAAGAATGGGCAATAAACAGGACATCCAATATGTAGTTGGCAAAGAAAAGAGGCTAAAGGATCTGATCTCCGAATCTGAACTCAGTCCCTTATTAAACAGCGCTCTAAAAGCAGGCATCTGCAACATCACTCTTAAGGATGACACCGGGAATATTATAGTTGAGGCAAAACAGGAGGGGTTCACATCCGGTCTTTCCTGCCAATACACATTAACAGTTGAGGGTGAGCCGGCAGGTCAACTCCTGATAACATCTGATGCAGAAGAACTCAAACCCCTGGCCGACCTTATTTACGAGGCCCTAAGAAGCATTATTAACTCTAATCTCAAAAGGGTCCTAACCACAGAGGTACATTCCTCGGTAGTGACCCAGTCCTATGAGGAACTGCTTGAGACAAACAGAAAACTCAAGGAGTCCGAAACCCGTTACCGCGACCTGGCAGAAAATCTGGACAGAAAGGTCCAGGAACGTACCGAGGAACTCAAAAAGGCCTATACCCGTCTTATCCAGCAGGAGAAGATGGCATCCATTGGCCAGCTGGCTGCAGGTCTTGCTCATGAGATTAATAATCCCATGGGATTTATTATGAGTAATCTCAGCACCCTTCAGCGATACATTGAGAGACTCAGAGAGTTTATAAATACACAGGCTGAAGCCATCCGAAAAACATCCTTAACGGAACTTATAAGTAGCATTGAAGAGAAAAGGAAGGTGCTCAAGATAGACTATTTGCTTCAGGACAGTATAGAACTTATCAGGGACTCCCTTGAGGGTTCCGAACGAGTAAAAAAGATTGTCTCTGATCTAAAAGGATTCTCTCACATAGACGATGCCAAGATATCAATAATCGATATAAATAAAGAGATCGACAGAACCCTGAATGTTCTGATCCACGAGATTCCAGATGACGCAGAGATAGTAAAAGAGTACAATGACCTCCCCGGATTCCGTTGTAATCCTGCCTCGATCTGCCAGGCATTCCTGAACATAATACTTAATGCCCTTCAGGCCAGACAGCAGGGACTGAAACTCAAGATCTCTACATATTATAAAGATGGTATGATCCATGTTATTTTTTCAGACAACGGCCCTGGTATCCCCGAGGACATACGAGAGCGGATCTTCGAGCCATTCTTCACCACAAAGGAGATTGGTAAGGGTACAGGACTCGGCCTTACAGTTGTATATGATGTCATCACATCCTACGGTGGTGGCATAGACATCGAGAGCAAAACAGGAGAGGGCACCACGGTGAAACTCACCCTTCCTGTGAAAGGAGATGGAGATGTCTAAGTTTGCCGGCCTTTTCAAAGAGATAGCCTCGACAGACCTGGAGGTAGAGACATCGGGAGAGTCTCTACAAACAGATACTGCCGAAGAGACCGAACACTTTACCCTCCTGTTTGTTGATGATGAAGAGAGTGTTCTCAGGGCACTAAAAAGAATCTTTCTTGAGGAAAACTATACCATTCATACAGCCTGCTCAGCAGAAGAAGCCATCGAGATAATGGAGCAGGAAAAGGTCCATCTCATAATCTCAGATCACAGAATGCCCGGAATGACCGGTGCGGAGCTTCTGAGAATAATCAAGGAGAGATGGCCTGATACTATTCGGATCATGCTTACAGGATACGCTGACATCCAGTCCATCATGGGAGCGGTCAATGACGGAGCGGTCTACAAGTTTATAACAAAGCCCTGGAACGATGAAGATCTAAGGTTAACAGTCAGTCTGGCCTTACAACAGTATGTACTTATCCAGGAGAACAAGAAACTTAAGGAGATAACGAAAAAGCAGCAAATCAAGTTAAAGAACTACTCTGCCCTCTTCAGTGAAAATAGAGGGGTAATGGGTAACATCCTTGTTAAGGCAGGTGTAATAACGCAGGAGGATCTCCGCCGTGCTCTTAAAGAGCGGAGGGATGATGAGTTCCTGAGCGAGACACTTCAACGCCTCGGTCTGGCAAAGGAATCGAGAATTATAAAGGCCCTTCAGGATCACCTCAAGATTGATTATATTGACCTGAAGGAGACCCATATAAATCCTGCGGTTGTTAAGTTTCTTCCTCGCGAGTTATGTGAAAAAAACCGTATTATTCCAGTCCGTCTGGATGGAAACCAGATCACCCTTGCCATGGCAGATCCATCGGATATCTTTATGTGTGACAACATAGCCCTGATGACAGGGCTAAAGGTCGTCCCTCTTATAGCAAGCAGTACGGAAATCCTTCGGTATCTGAACAAGGTCTATGGAGAGAAAAAGGAGTCTGACCTCCTGGAGGGAGTTGACGAGGTCAGTGAAATAGAACCCATTGACGAGATCGATATAGTAATAGACGAAGAAGAGGAGGAGATTAACGTACAGGAGTTGATAGGCTCCTCTGAGGTGCCTCCCATTATCAGGATTGTAAATGCCATAATCTCCGAGGCTATCAGATACAATGCCAGTGATGTTCACATAGAACCAAAAACAAAATATACCGTTGTCCGCTACAGAATCGATGGCATGCTCCACAGCAAGATCAGGATTCCGAGTGAGCTTCATCCTGCCACAATATCAAGGGTAAAGATCATTGCAAAGATGGATATTGCAGAGCGCCGCAAACCTCAGGATGGCAGAATCACCGTAAAGGCCGGCACAAAGATTGTTGATATCAGGGTCTCCACCATGCCCACCATTAACGGTGAAAAGGTGGTAATGAGGATATTGGACAAAAGCACAGCCATAAGGAGCCTGGAGGACCTGGGTGTTCTGCCGGATGATCTCAAAAAGATACACATTATTATCAAAAAACCCCAGGGCATTGTAATCTCCACAGGCCCTACAGGTAGTGGAAAAACCACCATGCTCTACTCTATACTGAGCGCCATGCTACAGAGTACAAAGAACTTCGAGACTATCGAGGACCCTGTGGAGTATTTCCTTGAAGAGGCCAATCAGGTGTATGTGAAAGAAAAGATCGGCCTGTCCTTTGCCTCGGTTCTGAGGGCAACCCTCAGGCAGGACCCTGATGTGATACTTGTGGGAGAGATCAGAGACTATGAAACAGCAGATGTTGCCTTCAAGGCTGCACTTACAGGACACATGGTTCTAACAACACTACATACCAATAACTCCATTGCATCCATAACCCGTTTAATAGACATGGGTGTAAAGCCCTATCTCATTGCATCAGCAGTAGAAGGTATCATTGCCCAGCGACTTGTGCGCACGGTCTGTAAGTACTGCAAGAAAGAGGAGGAGCCTGATCCTGAGCTTCTTGAACTTCTCAAGATAAAGCCAGAGAGCATAGGCGATAAAGTCTACAAAGGCAGAGGATGTGACAGGTGCAACAACACAGGATATCTTGGCAGAACAGGCATATTCGAGGTGTTCATGATGGACGATGATTTCCGGCAGCTGATAAGCACGAATTATCGGGAGGGAGAACTACTAAAATTGGCCAGGGCAAGGGGCATGAAGATACTAATTGAAGATGGTATAGAAAAGGTGAGGCAAGGTAACACCACCCTTGACGAGCTTCTCAGGGTGCTTGGCCCGCAGACCCGACCGGAGCGAAGGTGCGAAACCTGCCATCAGATGATAGACATAAACTTTCCCTTCTGCCCTTACTGTGGCTCATTCAAGCAGAACTTCTGTAGAGCCTGTAAAATGCCTCTTGAAGAGGATTGGAATATATGCCCCTTCTGTGGGACATCAAAACTGAAAGAGTCAAACCATGAAAGGAGGGTTAGCAATGGAAGATACCGTCTTGATAGTGGACGATGAAGCTCCTGTACTCTCTGCAATAAAGCGTGCCCTTGCAGACGAACCCTATAAGGTGTTTACGGCAATATCCGCTGAGGATGCACTCAAACTGATGAAAAGACACCTCATCAAGGTTGTTATCTCTGATGAAATGATGCCGGGAATGTCAGGCACGGAGTTTCTCTCCATTGTGAAGGAACGATACCCTGAAACAATCAGGATTATCCTTACCGGACATGCCAGCATCGAGGCTGCCATGAGAGCGGTGAACAAAGGTGAAGTTTACAGGTTCCTTACCAAGCCGTGGGAGAACTTCGAGCTTAAACTTGTCATACGCACAGCACTTGAAAAGTATAACCTGGAAGAGGAAAACCGACGTCTCCTGAGAACCGTAAAATATCAGGCCCTGGAGCTAAAACTCCTGGAACGAAAATACCCGGAGATAACCAGACTGGAGAGAGACGAAGATGGAAATCTCATAATCGAGGATATCTCGGATGAGGAGTTCGAAAGGATCATAGCCCAGTGCGAGAGGGAGTTTAGCTGAAATCTCATTCATCTATCGGAACCGAAAACAGGCTTGAGGTAGTATCTTTATAATAGTGTGAAAGCGATATGGTCTTTGCATCCGGAAGGCTATTTGTTTGCAAAGGGATGTCTACCGAACTGGGCAAGTTGTTAAACTGAACAAAATACAGGAGGTGAACAGCCCCCGGTCCTTGTTTCAATGGCTTTATTTAGATTAACATCAACTCTTCTGAAAAATCTCCAGAAAAGCTGTCTATCCTATTGCCAGGCGGGCAAAGGCAAGAAAGGGTGAAGGGTACACACCCAGCACAATCACCATTATGGTTGTAATCAGGAGGGCAAGGCCGAGAGGGGTCGATGTTGCCAAAGCTGCAGGCTCTCCCTCTGGCTCATGCATATACATATACATCACCACTCGGAGATAGAAATAGGCGGAGATCACACTGAAGACCACTGCCACCACTGCCAACCAGGCATATCCTGCGCCTACGGCTGCCTTGAAGAGATAAAATTTACCTATGAATCCACCTGTCGGCGGAATACCTGTAAGGGAGAACATAAAGATAAGCATCAGTACAGCAGCTAAGGGATGGGTCTTTGCAAGCCCCCTGTAATGTTCAAGCTCCTCACCCTTTACCCCCTCAACCCTGAGCATAATAACCACTGCAAAAGCTCCGATATTCATGAAGGCATAAATGAAGAGGTAATTCATCATGGCCGAAAGCCCCTCGGCCCCTCCGGCAATCACCCCTATCACCGCATAACCGGCATGGGCTATGGAGGAGTAGGCAAGCATCCTTTTTATATTGCTCTGCTGAATTGCCAGGATATTACCTACGGCCATGGTAAGAATACTCAATGCAATCAGGATGCCTCTCCAGTCAGGTGCAAAGTCTATCAGTCCTGTGGTAAAGACCCTGCCAAGGGCTGCAAAGGCAGCAGCCTTCGGTCCTACGGACATAAAAGCAGTAATGGATGTCGGTGCTCCCTCATATACATCGGGGGTCCACATATGAAATGGCGCCAGGGCAATCTTGAATCCAAAGGCAACAACAAGAAAGACAATGGCTAATATAAGCTGTGTGGTCATCTTTCCCTGAAGCTGGCTTGCTATAGCCAGTATGTTTGTTGTCCCTGTAAGGGCATAAATCATTGTTATTCCATAAAGCAGTATGGCTGAAGAGAAGGCCCCCAGAAAGAAATACTTCAGTGCTGCCTCATTGCTGCGGCGGTCATGACGGATAAAGCCGGCAAGTATGTATGTGCTAAGAGCCATCAGTTCCAGACCAAGATAGAGGACTATAAGGTCTGTAGCAGAGGCCATTATCATCATTCCCAGGGTTGCAAACATCATTAAAGAGTAGTACTCACCAAACTCAGATCTTTCGATTTTGAGATACCTGATAGAGATAAGCACCGCAAGGATCAGATTTATAAAGAATATGAATTTAAAAAAGACACTGTAGCCATCTGATATAAACATTCCGTTAAAGGCGCTACCAAAGGACTGCGGAATTACATAAGATACCGCTGCCACAGCCAGGATTGCAAAAACACCTATTGTCTCCTTTTTGTGAATAAATAGCTCCAGGATCAGCACTACACAGGCAAGTGCTGCCATCACAATCTCGGGAAGTATCGGTTTTATTATGGTGATGTCCATATCACAGACCTCCGGTTACACTCTTTATTGCCAACATGGTATCGGGCAGACCGTAATGTACACGCTCAAGAAGGTGCTGAACACTTACATGCATGTAGCTGAGAAATGTATTCGGATAGATACCTATCCAGAGGACAAAGATTGCCAGGGCAGCAAGGGTAATAAACTCTCTCATCTGCATGGGCTCAAGATGCATGATCTTCTCATTCACCTCATTGAAAAAGACCCTCTGGTACAGCCAGAGCATATATGCGGCACCAATGATAATGCCAGTTGCAGCAAATATACCGGCAAGCTTCTTTGCCTTAAAACCACCAAGGATTATCAGAAACTCGCCTATAAAGCCATTAAGCCCGGGCAGACCTATGGATGCAAGGGTAAAGAGCATAAAGAAGCCCGCATACACAGGCATTACCGTTGCCAGGCCACCATAGTCCGCTATCTCCCTAGAGTGCGTTCTGTCATATACAATCCCAACACAGAGGAACAATGCGCCTGTAACAATGCCATGGTTGATCATCTGCAAAATTCCACCCTCCACACCCTGGGCATTGAGGGCAAAGATACCGAGGGTAACAAATCCCATATGGCTTACGGAACTGTAAGCAATAAGCCTTTTCAGGTCGGTCTGTGCAAGACAGACTATTCCGCCGTATATGATTGCAATTACCGACAGGGTAAGCATTATGGGGGTCATGGCCTTTGAAGCATCAGGAAACAGGGGCAGGGAAAATCTCAAAAATCCGTATGCACCCATTTTGATCAGGATTGCAGCAAGTACCACGCTGCCGGCAGTAGGGGCCTCTGTATGGGCATCTGGAAGCCAGGTATGAACCGGAAACATCGGCACTTTAACGGCAAAGGCAGCAAAAAATGCCCAGAAAAGCCAGTACTGCATTGTAATTGGAAAGGAGACCTTGGCAAGCTCCATAATGTTGAAGGTTCCTGCCTCCATGTAGAGAACGATTATTCCGATAAGCATCAGCACACTGCCAACCAGTGTATAAAGGAAGAACTTTATTGCAGCATAGACCCTTCTCGGCCCTCCCCAGACTCCGATAATCAGATACATGGGAATAAGCATTGCCTCCCAGAAGATATAAAAGAGGAAGAAGTCCAGGGAACAGAAGACACCTATCATGGCACCTTCAATTAACAGAAGGGAGATATAAAACTCCTTCACCTTGTTCTGTATGGAATTCCAGGATATTAGCACACAGAGGATGGTTACCAGTGTGCTGAGAAGCACAAAAAGTACACTTATACCATCAACACCTACGTAATACTGAATCCCCCAATCCGGGATCCAGGGCTTCTGCTCCACAAACTGCATCTTATGGGTTGTTTTGTCAAAGCCCGTAAACAACGGTAGTGATAGAATGAAGGTAAGGATACTGGTAAGCAAGGCTGACCACTTGATAAGCCCCTCCTGTCTTCTGCTAATAAGGAGCATCAGCAGACTGCCCAGAATAGGCAGAAATATTACTGTCGATAGTACCGGATAACCAAGATTCTCCATACCTTCTCCTGTTTAACTTTTATTGACTACCCAGAATATTTAATCATCAGTATCGCCAGAATCAGGAACAGACCAAGAGCCATTATGGCACCGTAATGCTGCAGCAGTCCGTTCTGAACCTTTCTAACCTGAGCACCGATCCTGTTTACCATACGTGGCAGACCGTTAACAATACCCTCTATGATTGCTCCGTCGGTAAAGCCGACAATAATATTCTTTGCCACAAATAGCGTAGGTCTGACAATTATCAGATCATAAAGCTCATCAACATAGTACTTGTTCCAGAGCACCCGGTATGCAAACTGAAACCTCTTTGCAAGATTCACCGGTATTGAAGGGTTCTTCAGATAAAAGACCACTGCCACGATTATTCCTGCAAGTGCCACAGCCACGGATATTCCCATGGTCATCCATTCCTCTGCATGAGTGGCCTCTCCGTGAGGATGGCCAACCACAGGAGCAAGGAACTCGCTGAAATGTTCACCACCACCAAGAAGCGGTGGAATCCCAACCCAGCCTGAAGCAATGGCACCTACACAGAGAATCAGCAAAGGAATGGTCATCACCTTTGGAGATTCATGCAGGTGATGCCTCTGCTCCTCTGTTCCTCTGAACTCACCATGGAAGGTGAGGAAGATCAGCCTGAAGGAATAGAACGCCGTTAAAAGGGCTGCCACTGTGCCGAGCAACCATGCAAACTTTCCAACACCGCCTGCAGCATAGGCCCTGAAGAGAATCTCATCCTTACTGAAGAAACCGGCAAGGCCGGGAATACCTGATATACTGAGTGAGGCTATCAGCATAGTCCAGTAGGTAACAGGCATATATTTTTTCAACCCTCCCATCTTCTGCATATCCAGCTCTCCACCCATAGCATGCATAACACTGCCAGCACAGAGGAACAGGAGTGCCTTGAAATAGGCATGTGTATACAGATGGAATATACCGGCTGCATATGCACCAACGCCACAGGCAAGGAACATGTATCCCAGCTGACTTATCGTGGAGTAGGCAACCACTCGTTTTATATCATTCTGCACAAGCGCTATGGTTGCGGCAAACAGTGCAGTAACGCCACCTACTACCGCAACTACACCCATTGCAGTTGGCGAAAGGCTGAATATGGGGTTACACCTGGCCACCATGAACACACCGGCTGTAACCATTGTGGCGGCATGAATGAGGGCGCTCACAGGTGTGGGGCCTTCCATTGCATCAGGCAGCCAGACATGAAGCGGAATCTGGGCTGATTTACCCACAGCACCACAGAACAGAAGCAGGGCGATAAGGGTTATAAGGTTTACCTCCAGCCCCAAGATATTCACGCTCTCATTCAGAAATTTTCCAGCATCACCAAAAACAGGTATATAATGGAGGGTGCCAAAGGTGAGAAATATCATTATCACCCCGAGGCCAAACCCGAAATCACCAAATCTATTTACTATAAATGCCTTCTTGCCTGCATCAGAGGCTGATTTCTTCTCATACCAGAACCCTATGAGCAGATAGGAACAGAGTCCCACTGCCTCCCAGCCGAAATAAAGCTGGAGGAAGTTGTTTGCCATAACAAGCATCAGCATGGAGAAGGTAAAGAGGCTCAGGTAGGCGTAGAATCTGTAGTATCCAGGATCATCATGCATATACCCAATGGAGTAGACATGCACAAGGAAGCTGACAGAGGTAACCACAATGAGCATCACGGCAGTGAGCTGATCAAGGAGAAAGCCTACCGAGACCTGAAACTTATCTGAAATAATCCATGTATAAAGATCCTCGTTAAGTGTCTTGCCTGCCAGGACATCCATCAGGACCATTACAGCCACAACAAGGGAGCCCAACACCGCCAGGGTAGAAGGCCAGTGGGCCTGCTTTCTTATTATCTTTTTACCGAGTGTTATGTTGATAACAAACGCAGCAAGCGGTAAAAACGGTATCAGTAAATAGTATTGCATAACCTTATCCCTTCATCTCCTTGATTTCGTCAAGATGGGTAGTGGGTTTGTTCCTGAACAGGGCTATCACGATTGCCAGACCGATAGCTGCCTCTGCTGCTGCCACTGCAATCACAAAGAGAGTCAGAACCTGTCCCCTCAGATCCTGCATATAATGGCTCAGTGCAACCAGGGATATATTAACTCCGTTAAGCATAAGCTCTATGGAAAGAAACATTATAATTACATTCCTCCTGGTCAGAAATCCGAACATTCCGATACAGAAAACCAGACTTCCCAGCCAGAGATACCAATGTAATGGAACCATTACCTGAGCCTCCTGATTACGACTTTAGTTTCTTCTTCGCCAGCACCACTGCTCCGATGATTGCCACCAGCAGCACCAGCGAGGCTATCTCAAAGGGTAGCAGATACTCCGTATAAAGCACCTTCCCAAGGGCCTTTGTCTGTGTTGTCTTCTCAACAACCTCAATGCTCCACTGCCCCCAGGGCTTCACGGAAAAACTGCCAAGGGCAAGAATCAACACAACAAGCATAGCCACAGCAAGGGACAGCCCTGCAGGCCAGCCATCGATAAGCTGTTCTATATTCATCTCTTCGCGGAGATTCAATAACATAATTACAAATAGGAAGAGCACAAGGATTGCTCCGGCATAAACAATAATCTGGGTTGCAGCCAGAAACTCCGCATTAAGCATTAGATACACACCGGCAACATGGAAGAACATAACGAGCATCCATAAGACGCTATGTATAGCATTCCTGCTCATCACAACCATAACGGAGCAAAACAGAATCATTATTGCAAAGAATCCGAAAAAGAACTCAACCACTCTTCCGCCTCCATATCGCCTGTCCTTCAGGCGTGGTAAAATGTGTACTCTTGGGATTCCAGAACTTATCAAAATATTCGAATCCCTTCTCACCCATGTATTTGTCCCAGTTCTCCAGAAGTTTCTCCTTTGTCATATAAAAATCCTCTCTACTGTAATCAGCATACTCATAGTGCGGTGTCAGCACAACGGCACCGAAGGGACATGCCTCCACACAGAAGGCACAGTAGACACATCTGAGGACTTCTATCTCATAACGATCCACAACCTTCTGGTGATCAGGCCCCTCAGAGGTATAAATGTATATACACCTTGATGGACAGATTGCTGCACAGAGACCGCACCCAACACACTTTGCATCTCCTGTAGCAGGATTTCTCACCAGGGCATGGAGTCCGCGGAATCCAAGCTGAGCAGGTCGCTTCTCCTTGGGATACCGCCGGGTAACGGGCTTGGTAAAAAGCCTGCTCAAAGTAAGGGCCATACCCTTAAGAATCTCTACAAAAAATATCTTTTTGAACAGTTCCTGTACAGTCATAACTTTCTTACTCCACCATTATCTTTATTACACCCGTAAACAGGATGTTAGCAAGAGCCAGGGGAATCAACAGCTTCCAGCCGATTGCCATCAGCTGGTCATAACGATACCTCGGAAGTGTTGCCCTGATCCAGTAGTAGAAGAATATCACGAAATAGACCTTCATCACAAACCATACAATTCCCGGCACATATTTCAAAAAGGGTAAAATCGCCAGGATGTACTTGGGCACTGTCCAGCCGCCAAGGAAGCAGGCTGCAGCCAGACAACCCATTATAATCATACCTATATATTCTGCTGCATAAAACAGGGCAAAGCGCATACCACTGTATTCAACGAAATAACCAGCCACCAGCTCACTCTCTGCCTCTGGCAGGTCAAAAGGCGCCCTGTTTGTCTCTGCTATGGCTGCCACCACAAAGACAAAGAATCCCAGAATCTGAGGAATTGCGTAGATACCAGCAGGATACTCTGCCTGAGCCTTTACAATCTCGGAAAGATTCATGGAGCCCGCCATCATCATAACACCTACAAGGCTCAGCCCCATTGCTATCTCGTAACTGATCACCTGGGCAGAGGAGCGGAGACCTCCAAGGAAGGCATACTTCGAGTTCGATGCCCATCCCGAAAGGATGATTCCGTAAGAGCCAAGGGATGACATGGCAAGAATGAATAGAAGTCCCACATTTATGTTTGCTACCACAAACCCCTCATAAAAGGGTATCACCGCCAGTGAACTCAGCGCAGCCATGAGAGAAATAAGAGGAGCGATATAAAAAACTGTTTTGTCCGCCTTTTCCGGTATTATATCCTCCTTGAAGAAGAGCTTGAGCATATCCGCTATAGGCTGCAAGAGCCCGTGAGGACCTACCTCCATGGGTCCCATCCTTACCTGCATCCGCCCGATTACCTTCCTTTCAAAGTAGGTGGCATATGCCACATGAAGCATCACCACGCCTATAACAACGGCAATCTTAATAAGGATGATAATGATATTTAAAAATATGTCGAAACTTCCCGGTGGAAAAAGAAATTCAAATATCGTCATTCCTTCACCTTCTCCAACTTGACCGAATTGTTTGTAATAACCATCGAACCGGTGGTCGGCTCAACAGTATAATCAACAAACCTCATGAAATTAACACCCTCAAATGTATTCGAAAGAGAGACCACACCCTGCTGAAGATCTCTGTCTATCTTTACCTTCACCTCAATAGATGCGTTAGATGTGGCAAGTCTGACCTTTTCACCTTCCTCCACGCCGATGCCTTTTGCATCGGAAGGATTCATCATCAGAACAGGCTCAGGGAATATACTTATAAGCGCCTTTGACCTTCTGCTCGTTGAACCCGAATGGTAAAGGGGGCGATGCATATTAAGAATAATGGCATCGGTATCAACCTTGGGCAGGGAATCAAGTCCTTCCACATCAAACTCACCCTCAACACCCCTGAGAGGCTCTCCGTGGTAGGGCCAGATGGCTTTACCTTCGGAGATATCCTCATATGAAAGACCTGCATGAAGTGGTGATATATGAATGACCTCCTCCCATACATCATGAGCAGAGGAGAAAACCTTATCGTCACCAAGACCTCTGGCTATCTCTGAGACGATCTGCCAGTCTGGCCTTCCAGAGGAGATGGTTCTTCCTGCCCTTACCCTCTGAATCCTCCGTTCCAGGTTTGTAAAGGTTCCATCCTTTTCCGACCATGAGGCAGCAGGCAACACCACATCAGCCATCTTTGCGGTTTCTGTAAGATATATATCCTGCACAATCAGAAGATCAAGACCTTCAAGGGCCTTCCTTGTTTTCTCCCTGCCCGGCAAGCTGAAAAGCAGATCCTCACCCATTACGTAAAGGGCCTTTAGCCTGCCATCGGCTGCAGCATCTATCATCTCAAAGAGGTTAAGCCCCTTGTTCTGAGGAACCTCCTTGCCAAGTGTCTCCTCTATCTTGTGTCTGAACATCTCAAAATCTATCGGTCTGCCTCCGGGAAGCATATCCGGCAGACATCCCATATCAATAACTCCCTGGTAATTGGGTCTTTCCGAAAGCACAAACATCCTGGCATTAATCGCATAAGCCAGAGCCGCTGTAAGGAACAGGTTTTTCGAAGGTCTTCCGTGCTGTAACAGTTCCGGACCTATTACAATCACAGGGGTCTCCATTGCCTTAAGATCCGTAACCATCCGATCTATTGTCTCTGCACTCACACCTGCAGCCTGAAGATCTCCTTCAGCAGGCTCTTTGAGCCCCTTTATCTTCTCCTCAAGGTGAGTCAACTCACCCTTTAACTCCTTTTCTTTAACCAGCCTTGATACAACGGCAGAAAGGACTATCTCCTCTGCAAATGGCCTGGGAACCACCTCGTATGATGCAAACCTCTTCAGCCCACCCGGAGCACCTACAACTATCACCTTGCCACCGGAACGCCACAGTGCCCTGATCTGAAGTCCCAGGATCGGATTGATTGTTGTGGGATCACCACCAATGACAAGGGCACCATCAGAGTTTGCGATTCCCGGAATGAGATTGGCAGTAATGCCCTGACCGAATATCTGCTCCAGGTACGCAACGGCAGGTGCATAATAAAGCCTTGCTGTGGAATCTATGTTATTGGTACCTATAACAAACCTCATAAGCCTCTGGAGCATATAGTTATCCTCATTCGTACATCTTCCAGAGGCAATACCACCAATAGCCGTGGGCCCGTGTGTCTCTTTTATTTCCTTCAGTCTCCTAATGACAAACTCATATGCTTCCTGCCAGGAAACAGGCCTTAACTCTCCGTTTACATTGATCATAGGCGTTGAAAGCCTGTCCCTGCTTTCAACAAAGTCATAACCGAATCTGCCCCTTACACATAAAAGCCCGTTGTTAAGTCCAAGCCCCACCCTGGGTATTGTACGAATGATCCTCTCTTCTCTCATCTGAAGTATCAGACTGCAGCCAACTCCACAGTATCCACAGGTGGTCTCCACCTCTTTTTCTACAAACCATGGCCTGTAGCTATGCCTGTGCAGCCTGGACATGATTGCACCAACCGGACAGACCGTAAGACAGTTACCGCAGTACTCGCAGTTGTACTTTCCGCCAGAAAAGGGCTCCACAAAGGAATGGCTTCCCCTGCCGGTTACTGTAATTGCATAGGCACCTTGCAGGTCATTACACATGCGGATGCATCTGGTGCAGAGCACACAGCGCTCCATATTCCTGACAATAATGGGGTCGTCAAAGTTTTCGGGATGCTGTCTCTTGCCTTCTGCAAACCTGCCCGCCTCAGGGCCGTACTTGGCAACCAGATCCTGGAGTTCGCACTCTCCGGCCTTATCACAGTAAGGGCAGTCCAGCGGATGATTAATCAGCAGGAACTCCAGCATGGCCCTTCTGGCTGCTTTTATCTGCTCAGTCTCCGTTCTTACTACCATACCATCGGCAGCCATCAGTGTACAGGCTGTCTGAAGCTTTGGTAGCTTCTCCACCTCTACAAGACAGAGCCTGCACCCACCAAAAGGTGAAAGCCCTTCAAAATAGCAGAGGGTGGGGATCCTGATGCCTGCCTTCTTGGCAGCCTCAAGAACCGTTACCGGCTTTTCTAACTCAACCTCTTTTCCGTCTATCGTAAGTTTAATCATCTTCTATCTCATCCCAGTTACTGTGTTATACACTTTTTGTTTTTGATATGATAGTCAAACTCCTCTGTAAAACTCCTGATGAAACTCAGAACCACATTGGCAGCTCCATCACCAAGGGGGCAGAAGGTCTTTCCTGCTATACTCATTGCCACATCCTGCAAAAGCTCGATATCACCCTCTCTGCCGAATCCTCCCTCTATCCTTTCCAGTATGCTCCGCATCCATCCTGTACCCTCACGGCAAGGAGTACATTTGCCGCAGGACTCATGCTCAAAGAACTTAATCGCCCTCCAGCAGACCTTTACCATACAGACTGTATCATCAAAAACCATTATAGCGCCAGAACCAAGCATACTGCCTACCTTGGGTAGATTTACAAAATCCATAGGGCAGTCTATCTTGTCAGGGGTAAGTACAGGTGTGGATATTCCACCAGGGATTACCGCCTTTAGCTGACGACCTCCCTTTATACCACCTGCATGCTCATAAATTATCTCCTTAAGGGGCGTACCCATCGGAAGCTCATACACCCCTGGCTTTTCCACACAACAGCTTATGGAAAAGAGCTTCGGTCCAGGACATTCGGGGTTCCCTATCTGGGAGTAAGCCTCACCACCAATCTCTATTATGTACGGAATATTTGACAGTGTCTCCACATTGTTTACCACCGTGGGCATCCCCCAGGCACCCACGTTTACAGGAAACGGGGGTTTGATACGCGGCTGTCCTCTCTTACCCTCTATTGACTCAATAAGGGCTGTCTCCTCACCGCAGATATACGCACCAGCACCCTGATGCACACTGAGGTGAAATTTCACACCCTTACCGAGAATATTATCTCCGAGGTATCCACGCTCATATGCCTCTTTGATAGCCTCCTCCAGGACAACCTTTGCATGGGGATACTCACCCCTGAGATATATGTAACCGTACTCTGCCTTAAGTGCATAGGCAGAGATAATCATCCCTTCTATAAGCAGATGTGGTCTCTTCTCCAGTAAGGGTCTGTCCTTGAATGTACCTGGCTCACCCTCATCAGCGTTACAGAGTAGATATTTTGGGAATTTCGGATCCCGTGAGGCAAAGTCCCACTTCATCCCTGTGGGAAAGCCTGCACCACCTCTGCCTCTGAGACCAGAGCGCTTTACCTCCTCAATAATTGCCTTTGGCTCCATCTCAAAAGCCTTCTTAAGCCCGGAGTACCCACCCGACTTCTCATAAGCCTCAATACGGGCTGAATCTGGATTATCAATATTTTTCAGTAAAACCTTTTCCATAATCTTATTTATAACTTTCCAGTATCTCTATTATCCTTTTTTCATTAAGGTCTGCATGAAAGTCGGTATCAACCAGCATGGCTGGCGCCTTGTCACAGGCTCCTATGCACTCCATGATAACAAGGGAAAACCTTCCGTCCTCGGTTGTACCACCTGGCTCGAGACCGTACTTATTCTTCAGAAGGTCCACCAGTCTCTCCGCACCCATAACCATACAGGCCACATTTGTGCAGAGCTGAATCAGATGCCTGCCCATTGGCTTGTGCTTGTACATGGCATAGAAGGTTGCCACACCCTTGACAGTAGCAGGCGGCAGATTCAATGCCTGAGCCACAGCCTCATACGACTCCTGACTGAGCCAGCCATACTCCTTCTGCGCCACGTATAGAGAGGGCAGGAGTGCACCCTGCCTATCTGGATATCGATTAAGAATCTCTTCTATCTCCTTTAGAAACTCCATATAGAAACTCCATCCTATCTGTCACACTCTCCGAGCACTATATCGATTGTTCCAATATTTGCTATAACATCAGCCACCAGAGAACCCTCACAGAGTCTGGGAAGCACAGAGGCATGGACAAAGGATGGTGCCCTCACCCTCATCCTGTAGGGCTTACCTGTGCCATCGCTTACTATGTAAAAGCCCAGCTCTCCCTTTGGCACCTCGGTGGCCACATATATCTCACCCTCTGGTGCTGCCATGGGCCCCTTTGTAATCAGAACAAAGTGATGAATCAGTGACTCCATATCTGTAAGCACCCTGTCCTTCGGAGGAAGGGTAAACTTCGGTGCATCTGGTGCCATTATGGGACCTTCGGGAAGCATCTCTATACACTGTTTGATAATCCTGTTGGACTGCCTTAGCTCCTCCATCCTGCAGCGGTACCTGTCGTAGACATCGCCGTTCTTACCTACAGGCACATCAAACTCCACCTTATCATATGCATCGTAGGGGAACTTCTTTCTTATATCGTAATTGACGCCCGAGCCCCTGAGTGTGGGTCCGCTCAGGCCCCAGTTGATGGCCTCTTCAGCAGATATGACTCCTATACCCTTTGTCCTTTTCAACCAGATACGGTTCTGGTCAATAAGGGTTTCATACTCCTCAATTCTTTTGGGAAACTCCTCTGTGAACTTATACAGACTGTCAAGGAACTCCTGTGATACATCATTACGGACACCGCCAATCCTGGGATAACTCACCGTAAGCCTTGCTCCGCAGAGCATCTCAAAAAGATCCAGTAACCATTCCCTCTCCCTGAATGAGTAGAGGAACACTGTCATGGCTCCGAGGTCAAGGGCATGCGTGGCTATCCAGATTATGTGACTGCTTATCCTGGTCATCTCACAGACCATGGTTCTGATAAACTTTGCCCTCTCAGGCACCTCAATGCCGAATAGCCGCTCAACAGCAACACAGTAACCAACATTGTTTGCCATGGAGGAGATATAATCAAGCCTGTCAGTAAGAGGCAGCGCCTGCATGTATGTCATACCCTCAGCCAGCTTCTCCACACCTCTGTGAAGATAGCCCACATACGGGGTGCACTTTACAACCGTCTCGCCGTCAAGCTCAAGGACCAGCCTCAGCACACCATGAGTCGAGGGGTGCTGCGGCCCCATGCTCAGGGTTATCTCTTTTGTCTCAAGCGGTTTTTCTATTCCTTCCATACATACTCCTTAAGGCGTTCTGCCTTCTCAAGAACCTCTTTGAAGCCCTTCCATTCCTCTGAAGGACCTCTTTCGGGATAGTCCTTTCGCAGGGGATGACCCTCCCAGTCCTCTGGAAGGAGAATCCTTCGGAGATCTGGATGACCTTTAAACTGTATGCCAAACATATCGAAGCATTCACGTTCATGCCAGTCAGCTCCGCGCCAGATAGAAATAACACTGTCTATTGTTGGGTCCTCCTCGGGCACCTCTGCCTTCAGCCTTATCATATGGTGGTGCTTCATGGAATACAGGGTGTAGACCACCTCAAAACGGATCGGTTTTTTACCCAGATAGTCAACACCACAGAGGTCCTTCAGATAATCAAACTGCAGCGCTGGTTCATCATGTAGCCACTTACATATCTCAACAATCCTCTCCCTCTTGACCGTCAGGGAGACCTGGCCTCTGAACTCACTGATATCCTTGACCTCTTCTGGAAACCGCTCCTTTATTTTTTCGGCTATCTCCAGCGGCTCCATCTCATACGCTCCTTTTTGATCTTTTCCTGAAGCTTTATATATCCGTACATAAGGGCCTCCGGCCTGGGAGGACAACCTGGAATATATACATCTACGGGAAGGAAGCTATCACATCCCTGCACAGTGCTATAGGAACGGAAGATCCCGCCTGAGCAGGCACAGCTACCCATGGAGATTACATATCTGGGTTCAGGAAGCTGGTCATAGACCCTTCTAACCACAGGCGCCATCTTTTTTGTTACTGTTCCGGCCACAATCACAAGATCGGCGTGTCTTGGCGAGCCTCTGAAGATTATTCCTAGCCTGTCAGGGTCATAATGGCTTGAATGGGTTGTCATCATCTCGATTGCACAGCAGGCAAGGCCAAAGGTAACAGGCCACAGCGATGAGTATCTACCCCAGTTGATCAGTTTATCAAGAGTGGTAATTATGGTGTTAGCACCGGGAATAACCTTAATGCCCTCTTCAACCTCTACCAGCTGAGTCGTTGTATCAATCACCATAACGTCCTCCTCAGGACCTTAACAGTTAGTTCTTATCGCCAGAAGGGGTTATACCCCTTTTCTCTCAACTACCAGCTACTTCTATTCCCAGGTGAAAGCCTCTTTCTTCCATGCATAGAGATAACCCACAAGCAGGATGAAGATAAAGATTACCATCTCTACAAAGGCATAGAGGCCTATCTTGTCAAAAACTACAGCCCACGGATAGAGAAAGATTGCTTCAACATCGAAGACAACAAAAAGCATGGCGATGATGTAAAACCTTATCGAGAATCTGACCCTTGGTTCACCAACAGGATCAATTCCCGATTCATAGGGCATTAACTTTTCTTTGTAAGGTCTTCTTATCCTGAAAATGGCACCTATCAGGAGGGCACCAAGTCCGAAAGCAATGGCAACAACCAAAAATATAAATACAGGCAGATAGTTGCTTGGCAAATAGGTACCTGGCATGGTTATCTTTATACTACACTCCTTTAATTTTTGTCAAGCAAAAAAATTAAACTTTCAATTAGCATAAAACCTAATAAATGAACCCTCAAACTATCTCTTTAAGACCGAAAGACGGTATATAATAAACATAAATGAACTGATTTGTAAAGCCTATATTAACACCACCAAATCAGAAGAGAGAATTTGAATACTTAGATTGTATACACCTATAATAAAATCATGAAAGAAAAGGTTCTTGTTGGCATGAGCGGAGGAGTAGACTCCTCCGTAACAGCCTATCTGCTGAAGGAAGCAGGTTATGAGGTTGAGGGGATAAGCTTTATACTCTTTGAGACAAGGGGAAGAAAAAGCCCGAGGTCTTGCTGCTCCCTTGAGGCTATACAGGATGCTGCCCTCTCAGCAGCAATGGTCGGAGTAAGGCATACTGCTCTGGAGCTTCGAAGTGAATTCATCGAAAAGGTGATAGACCCCTTTGTAAATGGCTATCTTCAGGGAATAACCCCCAATCCCTGCGTGCTATGCAACCTCCATATCAAGTTCCCTTATCTGCTCAGAGAGGCAGACAAAAGGGGAGCATCATACATAGCCACCGGTCATTATGCAAGGGTGGAGAAGGCCGAGGACAGAGGTTTTGTGCTCCTGAAAGGTTTGGACTCCTCAAAGGACCAGTCCTATTTTCTCTATGTACTGAACCAGACGGTTCTCAGCAGGCTTGTCCTTCCCCTGGGCACCTACAGAAAGGAACATGTACGGGAGATAGCCCGAAGGCTTAATCTGCCATCTGCAAAAAGGCCTGAAAGCGTGGAGATATGCTTTGTCGACAACGGAGACTATGCCTGCTTTATCAAAAACCTCCTTCCGGAGGCTGAAAAGCCGGGTCCGATTATTGGCCCTGACGGCTCAGTACTCGGCACACATAAGGGGATATTCAACTACACCATAGGCCAGAGAAGGGGGCTTAACATCCATTACAAAGAGCCCCTTTATGTGTTGAAGATCGATGCCAGAACAAATACCATCACAGTGGGTACAAAGACGATGGCCATGAAGACAGAGGTGGTGGTGGAAGATATAAACTGGATACAGGGCTTCCCACCAACAAAGGAAGGCCATCCTATCAGGGTTACGGCAAAGATTCGCTCCATGATGAGGGATGAGCCTGCAGAGTTGCAGATTCAAAAAGGTGGCAGAGAGGTAAAAATCATATTTGACGAGCCTCAGTGGGCACCGGCACCAGGGCAGGCAGCCGTATTCTACCAGGATGAGGAACTTTTAGGAGGCGGTACAATCAAGAACGACACTTAAAATCAATCACCCGGGTACTGCTGGTAACAACAACGGATAATCGAATGAAGTGGACTCTCAACAAAAAGCTGATAATTATGATGGCGGCCCTCAGCGCCTCTGTCATTATCACCATGTCTGTCTTTAACTATTACTCTGAAAAGGCCCTGCTTGCAGCGATCCAGAAAAAAACCTCCGAGATCACAGAATCCATCCATCTTGCCATTGAAGAGATCACCACAAAGGAAAGACATGATGATATGAGGCTTTACGAATATCTGAAGAGGCTTAAATCAGAAGGAATAAAAGAGATCAGCATTATTGATGGTGCTACACGGATAACAGCAAGCACAAACCCCTTCAAGGTGGGAGAGACAACCCCTGAACATATCACAGAGCTTATCTTCAAATCCGAGGTGGGAGAGTTCGTTACCAAGGAGGGAAACATATACCACATAATCATACCGGTTGTGGCACGGGGTGAGCATCAGGGATACATCCATCTTGAGGTTTTCACCGATGACATAACAGGCATACTCAAGACCCATGTAAGAAAGCGTATGATTGCAACTGTTCTGATTTTCCTGACAGGACTTGTATTTGCCGTATGGCTGTCTTCAAGATATACCAGACCCATTAAAGAGGTGGTAGCCTCGGCAAAAGCTGTTGCCTCTGGAGACCTGGATATCCATCTTCCGGTAAAAGAGCGTGATGAGATTGGTGAGCTTAAGGAGAGCTTTAACCAGATGACAGAACGGCTCCGGGAGTCCCGTGCTCTTGAACAGAGATGGCGCGAGATTGAGCATCTGTCCACAATAGGAGAGCTCGCCCGAACCGTTGCCCACGAGATAAGAAACCCCCTGAACTTTATCAGCCTGAGCGTGGACCATCTCCTGGACCGATCCGACGACAAACAGGTAAAACAACTACTCCAAAACATCAAGGAGGAGATAAAGAGGCTGGACAGCCTCGTTGGCAACTTCCTCACTTATGGAAGGCCTCTCAAGATACAACCTGTCACCGTAAGGGTGCTGGATCTCATAGATGAGACTATCCGTCTTATCGAGGCAAAGGCGGAAAAGGGAGGTATCTCCATTAAGAGGCTATACGAAATCGATCCCTCCGTCACCTTGAAACTGGATCCCGAGTTAATAAAAACATGTTTGATAAATGTCTTTCAGAATGCCTTTCAGTCAATGCCAGAGGGAGGCATCCTAACTATAGAGGTTATCAGAGAGCAAGGCTTCGTCAGAATCATGGTCTCTGATACAGGGGAAGGCATTGATGCTTCGGTTCTTGAGAAGGTCTTTGAACCCTTCTTTACCACCAGACAGAGGGGAGTAGGTCTTGGTCTTGCACTTACGAGACGGGTTATAGAAGAACATGGAGGCTCTGTTGAGATAGAAAGTCAAAAGGGCATGGGAACCAGGATAGCTTTTGTACTCCCAGACAACAGACCGGAAGCCTGATCCCTTTTGCATAAACCCGCCTTTCCAGTCCAAAATACTTTGATGATTTAGCAATTAATTCTCTAAATCTCGGCGGATTAAAGTTGTCGTACAAACTGTCCGATTCATATAATATACAGACTCTATCGGGAGAGAGTATGAGGCAACAGCATAAGGTTATAAATCCTGTCATCTTTAAAAGTCGTCCCTTCTCTTTTGGACATACCTCAACAAGAGGCTCTCTTGCCGACTTTGCCTGTCGTTTTTTAACTATTTCATTCAGGGAGCATTGAAGAAATTTGATGCTTCTCAACGGAGGAGTATCTTGAGTTAAGGAAGTATCAACAAAAACAGAAGGGAGAACGAAAGTGATACGCTGTATTTATTCGGTCGGCAATGCTTCTTCTCGTCTCTTTTCGGATACTATCTTTTCCAGAATGAGAAAAGTGGTCCATCCGCAACGGAGCATACAATGACAAACAACAATGACAATAACCGGAAAAGCCTGCGACTGCTTAACCAATATACTATCATTGTTGTTTTGATCTGGATTTTGATCGTCCTGGCATCACTTTTCTGGAACCTCTACAGGACCCGGCGGTGGACAAAGGATATTGCCGTGCATGTGGCCAGGGCTTACTTTGAGAAGGATATGGCCTTCAGACGCTGGGGAGCCTCACATGGAGGGGTATACGCCCCTGTTAGTGACTGGTCTCCACCAAATCCCTATCTAAAACATATACCAGAAAGGGACATTACCACACCTTCGGGGAAAAAACTTACCCTGATTAATCCTGCTTATATGTTCCGTCAGATGTTAACAGAGTTTGCACCCCGAACAGGGGTTGTGGAGCGTATAACAAGCCTGAAGGTACTGAATCCGGATAATGCTCCTGACGACTGGGAAAAAGAGGCCCTGCAGAGATTAGAAAAAGGAGATAGAGAGGTAGCAACATTTACAGAATTCAAAGGAAAGCCGTATATCAGATTCATGCGTCCCTTTATAACAGAAAAGCCCTGTCTCAAGTGCCATGCCTTTCAGGGCTATATGGAGGGAGATATCCGTGGTGGCCTGAGCATATCTCTGCCTATGGAGCCTTATCTGGCCATCGAGGCTGACACAAGACGAACCACCGTCCTGTCCCATCTTTTAATTCTTGCTTTCGGTCTCTTCGGAATCGGATTCGGTTCATCCAGGATAAGAAAGCATCTGCTGAGACAGATGGAGATGGAGGATGAAATAAAGCAACAGAATAAATTTATAACTACCATAATTAACTCCCTCTCTCACCCCTTTTATGTAATAGATGTGAATACATATGAGATAGTTATGGCAAATACCGCCACTTTGGCAGAGGAAGAAGCCCCTTCCCAGACATGTTATAGCCTCACCCATCGGCGCAACAGGCCCTGTGACGGTGTGGAACATCCCTGTCCTATTGAAGAGGTAAAGAAGCAGAAGAGGATGTATACCGTTGAGCATATCCACTACTTCAAGGACGGCACTCCCAGATTCGTACAGCTTTTCTGCTATCCCGTATTTGACCATAAGGGTGAGGTGGTACAGGTAATCGAATATGCCGTTGACATTACAGAACAGAGAAAACTTGAAGCCCAGTTACAGCAATCCCAGAGGTTAGAGTGCATAGGTATGCTTGCAGGTGGGATAGCTCATGATTTCAATAATCTTCTTACGGCAATTCTCGGATATTGCGAAATAGCACTCACAGACTTACCACCAAAACATCCGGTGAGGGAGTATATTCAGATGATTCAGTACACAGGAGAGCGCGCATCCCACCTGACACGCCAGCTCCTTGCCTTCAGCAGGAAGCAAGATCTACAGATGAAGACAGTAAAAATAAACAGCATCGTGGAAGGCATTGCAAACATTTTAAGAAGAATTCTGGGTGAAAACATCCAGCTGGAGCTGAGGACAGCCAGCGAAACAGGAGTTATAAAAGCTGATCCCGGTCAAATCGAGCAGGTAATAATGAATCTCGCTATAAATGCACGTGATGCTATGCCTGAGGGAGGAAAGTTGATAATAGAAACATCAGACGTATTCCTTGACGAAGAGTATGCCCGAACCCATGAAGGTGTATCTCCGGGACCGTATGTAATGCTTGCCGTATCAGATACAGGAGAGGGAATTCCACCGGAGATGCAGAAAAGAATCTTTGAGCCATTCTTTACAACAAAGGCAAAAGGCAAGGGAACAGGACTCGGGCTTGCCACGGTTTTTGGCATAATAAAGCAGCACAACGGTCATATCTGGGTTTATAGTGAGTCAGGCAGAGGTACAACCTTTAAGGTTTATATACCCGTTACAAAGGAATCAGCTACTGCCAAGCAGGCTATTGAAAAGAGCGATGACATCAAAAAGGAGGACTTCTCACCCAGACAGGGTACGGAAACCATTCTCGTCGTTGATGATGAACCTGTAGTGGTCTCTCTCTTGCGGGACAGTCTTGAGCCCCTCGGGTACAGGATTTTAGAGGCATCCTGTGCAGAAGAGGCCATTCAGATAAGCGATGAGTTTGAGGGAAGGATAGATCTGTTACTAACGGATATCGTCATGCCGGATAAAAACGGCAAGGAGTTAGCTGAGATAATAAAGACC
>JALUAR010000011.1 GCA_027050975.1 Thermodesulfovibrio sp. | reverse complement strand
ATATAAGCCTTGTCTTGAACATTTTTCAATAAAAATATAATTATAATGTTATTATACCACAGTAAATATAATATAGAAGAGTGTAACCAGGATAATAGAGGCAAAAAATACCGCAAACAGAGGCGCAAACCCCTTCTCGGTAATTGCGTCGAAATCAACAGACAGCCCTATCGCTGCAAGCGCAGTTGAGAGAAAAAACCTGCTAAATGGCTCTAAAACCCTGGGCAGGGTATTATTTTTGAGAAGATTCACAACAACCGCAAGCCCGATGAAAGCCACAACAAACCACGGCACATAGATCCTTTTTTTCTCTGTTCGAGCCAGCAGAACAGCAACGGTTACAACAAAAATAAGAAAGGACATTCTCAAAAGTTTATACCTCAGTGCCAGCGAGAGGCATTCCTCACCAAAGGTCATTGCTGTAACCTTTACCTGGCCAAGCATTGGTAATGTAGTGCCACTGAGAAAGGCAAACTCTTTAATTGTAAGATTCAGAAAATCCGCAATCAACGGATAGAAGACCAGTCCGACAAGTCCTGAGACCGTTACCACAATAAGTGAAATTGATGTTTCCTCTTTTTCTGCTTTTATAAGGGAGGAGACAATGGCTATTGCCGAAGCCCCACATACTGACATACCTGTTGCGAGCAGTACGGAAGTATTTTTTTTCAGACCAAAGCCGCGTGACATCAGGAATACCAGGGTAAAGACAGAGATAAACGTCAAAAGTACGTAAAGAGCATCAGTAAAATGCAACTCCTTAACAGTCAACTGCGATCCGTAAAGTGCGATACCAAGGGGAAGAAATATTTTTATTGAAATGTCTATCCCGGAGGCAAGTATATCCCTGTCCCTCAGAATATTCGAAAGAAGCATTCCCAGCAGTATCGATATTGCAAGAGCCTCGAGTGAAGGATGTATGTAAGACAATACAGAGGCTGCAAAAGCAATTGTGAGCGATACTATTAGACCTGGTAGTTTTGTGGTCATTAAGGATAAGATACACTTAAAAGATTATTTTTTTCAAGCCATTCTGATCATTCCGAGGGGGTTTGGAGATGCCCGTTGAAACCCCTTGCCCTGAATAATGATATCAAGAGGCAGACTTATCAGATCAAGAAGATCTGCAGTATAATGCATCAGCATTGACGAATCAAAACTTTTGAAATAGTTTTTACAACGCTCACATGCATCTACCCTCATTCCTTCTTCACCCTCCAGATAGAGAATGGTTATGGTCTCGGCATCCTCATTTAAACAGCTTGGACAACCGATTCTTTTCCATGTTCCCACTGTTTCGCAATAGGAGCAGTAAAACCTCCTCTTCTCCTCCTTACCGATAAAAGAGACCGACGGAATGGAGTTGCAGACAGGGCATTTCCCCTCTGTCCAGAACATATCCTGAAGGTCAAGCTTTCTTCTTTCAGCAAGGAAGAAGGGCTTTGAAAGCAGATACATAAGGCTTATCAACTCCTCCTCTTGATATGGAAGATCGAAACTCATAACATCTCCCAGTGGAAGTCTTCTGATATCTATCCTTCCCGAGAGCATAAGCTCCTTTATAGGCATAAGAGCCTCCTCGGGAATCTCAAGAAGCTCCGACAAAACCGTTATTATTCTCTCAATATCATCCCTGTGGTACATCGGTTCGTCCTGCGGCAGAGAGCCAAGCCCCGAAACATTTATTTCCTTAAGGTGGAATATTCTTTTATAGAGATTAAGGGTCTCCTTAAGGTGGGGTCTCTCTTTTATTATCTCCTCAATATTCATGATGCCTCCTGTTTACACTTTTGCCTTTTGTGAACTCGGTTCTTCGTCAGGGTCAGGCTCCTTTCATCTCGTCTAAATCCTTTTTGAATCTCTCAATCACTCCTGTCCGATAAACAGAACAAATCATTGTAGGGCAGGGTTTTTATAAATTTTTGCCGGACACTAATGCTTACAATATCAAGTCCTATCTTATGAGCATTTCCGGATCAGACTTTTCTGATCAAGCCCCGGAGAACTTTAAAGAAGCAGCCAGTGCATCTTCTATTCACAGGCAGCCAGAACTGCCGCAGCAGACAGAAAGGTGAAAACCCTGTACCCGATATTCATTATTCCCACAATCCAGTGTTAAGATTCATATGAGTGGTTGGTTTGTCACTACCGCTGGCTCCGGGTTATTTATAAGCAACATAGGGGGAGATTTTACTCTCCCCCATGATTTAATCAACCCCCATATCTCTGGCCCATTTTCCGTGATGCTTCTTTGCCCAGGCTGCGCTAACGGTACCTCTGGTCATTACACGTAATGTACCCGGATTTGCAGCCGTACTAAGGTAAATGTGAAGGGGTACTGCAAAGGCAAATACAATATAAGAGAGATTGTGCAGAAAATGAGCAAAGAGAATAAGCCCTCTTGAGGTGTTAAAGAACCAGAGCATGAAACCGCTTAAGGAAATGGCCAGTCCGAAAATCAACACCACCACGAGATAAAAGAGCTTCTGCCCCGCATTCAGCCTGCCCTGAGGCGGTGGCTCCTCTGTCCTGGAGAAATATCCTCCAAGGCTGGAAAGCCACTTTTTGTCCTCCTCTGTAAAGCTGACAGCCTCGGCAAAGTAGTTTCCCATCGTAAGAATCAGAGAGATGGCAAACACCAGACCTCCCCACCTGTGTATCTCCTTCGCCAGGTGGTTGCCACCAAAGACTGTGTTTATCCAGTTAAGGGATTGATACAGGAATCCCAGTCCTGTCAGGAAGAGGACAATAAAGCTGAGTGCAAGAATCCAGTGGTTGCACCTCTCCCAGGCCGTGGTTTTCTGTAATAGTCTCTTTTCCATTATTCCTCACCCCCTTCGTCTGTCTCCTTGGGTCCCACGGTTATGTAATGAGTGGCTGCTGCTGCCAGAGCGCCTCCCAGGCCAATCAGGGCTAAGGGCTTCAGAATCCCTTTCCACAAAGAGATTGTTGGTGCAAAATCAGGTTTATCAGGTAGTCCGTAATAGGAAGGTTTCTCTTTAAAGGCGTATAGAACACCAAGCCCACCCAGGTCATTCATGCCGTAAAGGGACTTAAATCCAACATTCTTTGCATAGGAAACCAACTCCTCACGATCACCAAACCGGATTGCACCTGTGGGACAGGTCTTTGCACAGGCAGGCTGAAGACCATAGGCTATGCGGTCTGAGCAGAGATGGCACTTGGCCACCCTACCCTGCTCGTCATACCTGGGTATGTTGAAGGGACAGCCTGCGACACAGAACTTGCATCCTATGCATTTGTCCTTATTGAATGCCACGGCTCCCTCATCGGTTCTGTAAAGCGCACCCGGTGCAGGACAGACCTTCATACAGCCCGCATCGGTACAATGCATACATCTCTGACTAATAAAGAGCCATTTCAGGGCATCACCGCTACCAACCTCAACGAACCTTATCCTGTTGAACAGATTAGGGGTTAAATCGGGCGGATTCTCATAGGTTCCTCGATTTACGGTTCTGTCCCCGGGGAGCTTATTCCACTCCTTGCATGCCGTCTGACAGCCTCTGCAACCAATGCAGAGTTCAGGTGTGACCAAAAGCCCTTTACGTCTTGTTGGTACATCCACACCACTGAGGCGTCTCTTTATATCAACCTGTTCCAATGCCATGCCATCACCCCCTTATGCCTTCTCAATATTCACCATGAATGCCTTTGTCTCAGGTATCATGGTGTTAGCATCTCCAATTGTCGGTGTCAGAAGATTGGAGGAGTCACCGCCACTACCATCCTCAGGATACTGCCAGCCGAAACACCAGGGCAATCCTACCTGATGCACCGTTTTATCCATTATCTTGAACGGTCTGAACCTGTTTGTAACAATTGCAATGGCCCATACCTTCCCTCTGGCCGAAGAGACAATCACCTTGTCACCTGACCTGATGCCCTTTTCCTTTGCAAGTTCCGGACTCAACTCCACAAATATCTGGGGCATCATCTCCAACTGCCACGGCAGATGTCTCGTTAGCACCCCTGTCTGCCAGTGCTCTGTAACACGATAGGTTGTAGCAACATAGGGATAACGGGAATCATAGGTTGCAAAGATATCCTCCGGCAGTCCTCCTCCCTTCCTGGGCTTTTCCTGTCCGTCCTCCACCTCAAAGAAAAGCTTTACCGCAGGATTTATCCTGTGGCTCTTAGACAGGGGGTTTTCCTGAACGGGACATTCAAGAGGTTCGTAATGTTCCGGGAAAGGACCGTCAGCACGTCCAGGGCCGAAGATGTGGGCTACTCCGGCAGGTTTCATTATAAAGGCCAGCCTGGTTTTTGCCTTGTTAATTAGAGGTGGCCAGCCTCCGTCAGGTACATCCCCCACCCATTTGCTCCCGTTCCAGTATATGACAGGCCGTTTGGGATTTCTCGGTCTTCCATTCAGATCCACTGAGGCACGGTTATAAAGTATCCTTCTGTTTACAGGCCAGCACCATGACCACTCCGGATAAAGACCGAGCCCTGTTGGGTCCTTCTTGGATCTTCGTGCCATCATGTTGCCCTTTTCGGTGTAAGAGCCACAGTAGAGCCAGTTACCGCTTGATGTGGAGCCGTCATCCTGCAGATAGGCAAAACTCGGTACAAGGGTGCCCTTTTTGAAGAGTTTGCCCTTGATCACCTTGTCCTCAAGGAAGTATCCGTTAATCTCCCTGGCTATTGCATGGGGATCGATCACTCTGACCTTTCCCTCTGGAGTCTTCGGACCATAGTCCCAGGCAAGATTCACAACGGGATCGGGATAAACGCCACCCTCCTTCTCGTACAGCCTCTTTACCCTCCAGAAGAGTTCATTGATAATCCAGGAATCCGGTTTGGCCTCTCCCGGAGGATCGGCAGCCTTGTATCTCCACTGAGCCCATCGTCCCGAGTTTGTAATGCTTCCTTCCTTTTCACAGGATGCCGCACAGGGCAACTGAAAGACCTCTGTCTTTATCTCCGAAGGATTCATACCGGGGCCACGCCAGAAGGAGCCGGTTTCGTTGTCAAAGAGATTCACGTTAACCATCCACTCGAGTTTTGCAAGGGCCTTTCTTACTTTTCCGGCATTGGTGCCAGAGCAGGCAGGGTTTTGTCCCCATGCAAAGAAGCCCTTGAATTTGCCGAGCAACATTTCATGGAAGAGCATTATCCATGATGCATTCTGACCGTCATCCAGTTTGGGAAGCCACTCGTAACCAAATTCATTCTCTGGTGTTGCCTTTGCTCCGTAATGGGCCTTCAAAAGGCTTACGGAGTATTTCGGATAATTGCCCCACCAGTTTGCACTCATCGGCTCATTTGTCTTTGGTGTATACTTGTTATTGTATTCAGTAAGGGTCTGCTGAGAGGCCCTCGGCGTTTTAAGATATCCCGGAAGGATATGAAACAGGAGGCAGTGGTCTGTGGAGCCCTGAACATTACTCTCACCTCTCAGGGCATTCACTCCACCGCCGGAAACACCTATGTTCCCGAGGAGAAGCTGAATAATGGCCATTGTCCTGATTATCTGTGTACCTACGGTGTGCTGTGTCCAGCCCATTGCATACATGATGGTGGCTGACCTGTCAGGTTTGCCGGAGGATGCATAGGTCTTGTAAATCTCAACCAGTTTATCCTTCGGAGTGCCTGTAATCTTCTCCACCATATCCAGGGTGTATCTCGAGGTATGTTTCTTAAGAAGCTGGAACACGCAGTAAGGGTCCTGAAGTGTCATATCCTTCCTGATAACTCCGTTTTCATCCTTCTGGAATGCCCATGCCTTTTTGTTGTATTTCCTCTTTTTGGGATCGTACCCGGAGAAGACTCCGTCCAGTTCTCCCGGCATCTTGAAGTCCTTGTTCACGATAAAAGGCGCATTTGTATAGTGCTTCACATAGAACTCGTCATAGAGTTCATTGTCAATTATGTACTTGATCATTCCGTTTAGAAAGGCGATGTCCGAACCGGAACGAAGCGGTGCATAAAGGTCGGCCTTTGCCGAGGTCCTTGTGAACCTGGGATCCACACTTATCAGTTTAGCCCCTTTCTTCCTGGCCTCCATCACCCATTTGAAGCTTACGGGATGATTCTCCGCTGCATTGCTTCCCATGATCAGGATGACATCGGAGTTTCTGATGTCAATCCAGTGGTTTGTCATTGCCCCTCTACCGAACGACTCTGCCAGAGCCGCCACAGTGGCAGAGTGTCATATCCGAGCCTGGTGCTCTATGTACACCAGGCCAAGGGAACGAAGCCATTTTTGAAGTATGTAACACTCCTCGTTGTCAAGGGCCGCACTTCCTACATGGGCAATACCGTCGCAACGGTTCACTACCTGGCCCTTTGAGTTCTTTCTCACAAAGGTCTCGTCTCTTGTCTTTTTTATCCGTTTGGCAATCTCATCAAGAGCCCAATCCCAATCAACCTCCTTCCACTCCGTTGCACCGGGAGCACGATACCGGGGTTTTGTCAGTCTCCTGGGATTGTTTACTATCTGGTAGAGAGAGGCACCCTTGGAACAGAGGGTTCCCTCGTTTATAGGATGGTCAGGATCTCCTTCAGTATTGATTACCTTACCATTCTGGGTATGAACAATGATGCCGCAGCCAACAGCACAGAAGGGACATATGGTGGTTGTCTCTTTAGCGTACCGGATAGGAAGACCCTTTGCGTATGCACGGACAGGTGCGAGGTCTACTCCCAAAATCCCCATCAGGAGCCCCCCTCCGGTCGCCTTGAGAAAAGTCCTTCTGGATATCTCCATGATATCTCCCCCTTTCACCGCCCCTTTACGGGACAGTTCATCCTACTACATTAACTGCATATGCCGATCCCCAACTCTTAATAATGTATCTCTTCTCACCTCCCTGGGTTTAATGATTTAATAAGTTAGAAATTATGTTGAGACTCGCATTAATTCGGACTGTAGTATCTCTTTTACTGAATTTAACAAGTGAATAACAAATTATCCACCTTTCCCCGATGAGTGATCATTGTTCCAGGAGAGTTCGGAAAGTGGCAAGAATACCTGGAGAGGGAATCTCTGGATATATTTTATAACCCAGGATTTAGAGCCTCTAACCGGAACATACTGATGAACTGCTTGAGAATAATCACTCAAATCAGGGAGTTAAAGTTATTTGAAATACTTCTTATCTTATAATAC
>JALUAR010000010.1 GCA_027050975.1 Thermodesulfovibrio sp. | reverse complement strand
CTAACAAGGAACTTGATTCATCTGGCATTTCGGATTTAATTAAAAGAATATCAAAAGAGAATCCTGATGTTGAATTTTTCTACAAAGACAATAAAAGAGATTATAGAGATTTTAGCACTATTCTGCTTCAACGTTTAAACAATATTGAACAAAGAGGGAGTTCTTCCGGTGATCTTGGTGCAGAAATAGAAAGGGAGAGCTTTGAGATAATCTCTGAAGAGACTGATTTCACTAATATTCCCCAAAAGCTTCATCCCATAATAAAAAGAGTCATACATGCTACAGCAGACTTTGAATTCAAAAATACACTTCTCTTTCATCCCTCTGCCATAGATGTGGGAATAGAGGCGATAAGGTCAGGAAAACATATACTTACTGATATAGAGATGGTAAGGGCTGGAATCAGCAAGCGAATTCTTTCAAGATGGGGAGGGAGAGTTTTATGCGGACTGAATAATATAAAAGATGACGGAACAAAGAAGGAGTCATCTTATAGCAAGGCAGTCACCAGGACAGCCATGGCAATAGAGGCAGCGCTCGAGGAGAACAAAAATATCGGGATAATTGCAATAGGTAATGCACCAACAGCGCTCCTGAAAGTGATTGAGCTTTTTATAGATGGTAAACTTAATGGTTCTCCTCCTCTTGTGGTTGGAGTACCTGTAGGATTTGTGAAGGCAATAGAATCAAAGATACTGCTTTCTCTTCAGGATGTTCCCTTTATAACAAACCTGAGTCGTAAAGGTGGCACTCCTGTGGCTGTAGCTATTGTGAATGCCCTTCTGAGAATGGCAGGGGAAGGAAATTGAGAAGAAGACGACTCCGCTCTGGATACACCACCGGTGCCTGTGCTGCAGCAGCAGCAAAAGCAGCCACCATGCTGCTACTTCAAGGAATGAAAAATTCAGTCAGAGAAAATCCTGTTGTGTCGGAGGTAGAGATTTCACTGCCTGGAGGAGACAGGGCAAAACTAAAGATACACCGCACAGAGAAAGTTTTTGAACCCTGTTTAAAGGCCATGGCTTCGGTGATAAAGGATGCAGGTGATGACCCTGATGTTACAAATGGTGCTGAGGTGGTTGTGGAGGTTAAGTTGCTTGACAGTAGCTCCGGGGGGGTATTAATCAAAGGGGGAAAGGGAGTGGGCAGAGTAACCAAGCCGGGACTACCTGTTTCGGTTGGAGAGGCGGCAATCAATCCTGTTCCTAAAAGGATGATAAAAGATGCGATTAAGGAGGTGTTAAGCTATGAAGGCTTCAATGGTGTCGCCCTGGAGATAACCATTTCCGTGCCCGAGGGAGAGAGACTGGCAAAAAAGACATTGAATCCCAGACTTGGTATAATAGGTGGCATATCTATACTCGGTACAACAGGTATTGTAAAGCCCCTGTCGTCAGAGGCATGGACAGCAACCATTTCATCCTCCATGGATGTTGCCAGGGCAGTGGGATGTGAGGATGTGGTACTTTCTGCGGGAAGACGTTCCGAAGAGGCGCATATGAGGAAGTACAGCCTGCCGGAGGAGGCTTATGTGATGATGGGAGATTACATTGCCTTCTCCCTTATGGAGGCAGGCAGGCATGGTTTTAAAAAGGTCCATCTTGTGGCACAGTGGGCCAAGATGCTAAAGATTGCAATGCAGACACCACAGACCCATGTTAGACACGGTGCTATAGACACCACAAAGGCGAAAGGGTTCCTTGAGTCCCTCTGTGGAGTTAGCCTCGGCAGGAAGAAGTTCAATACTGCACGGGAGATTTTTGAGCATATTAACAGTGTTTTTTCCGAGAACGAAAGGCGAAGAATTTATAAAGGAGTCTGCCGTGCTGCAAGGCGGTATGCTGAGTCCTTTACCAAAGGTGCTCCGGTGCAGTCTCATTTAGTATCTTATGGCGGTGAGGTGATAGCCTCTGATGGGTAGGGTCTATGTTGTGGGAATAGGTTACAGACCCCTTGACAGAAAGGCACGTGAGACGGTGCTTCAGGCCGGTGTATTGCTTGCCTCAAACAGGCTCTTTGAGGTCTTCCGTAGATACGAAGAGTACGATGCTGTTAAAGATCGGGTAAGGGTAATAAACAATGTGAATGAGACAATGGAGTTCATAAGGAAGGAGTTGAAAAACAGCTCAGGTGATATTGTTCTCCTTGCGTCGGGTGACCCCATGTTTTTCGGTATCGGTAGAAGGTCAGTCCAGGAGCTTGGCTCCGACGTTGTTGAGATACTGCCTGATCTTTCAAGCATTCAAATAGCCTTTGCCAGGGTAAAGATACCCTGGGACAATGCCTTCCTCATGAGTCTTCACGGCGGTCCTGACCCTGAAAAAAGAAGACCCCTTAAGCACGGTATAGGTGAGGTGCCCATTCTTCTCAGAAGGTACGGAAAGCTTGCCATACTAACGGACAGAGTGAATAATCCGGTCAGGATTGCGGAGATTATCTGCAAAAGTTACCATGAGGAGTCGGATAGACTGACAATGTATGTATGTGAAAGACTGGGATATGATGACGAAAAGGTCACGAAGGGACGACCTGCGGGGTTGATTGGCAGTGAATTCGAAGATACGAATCTTGTTGTCATAATTGATCCTGCCACGGAAGAGCGTTTCACAGCCTTCGGGCTCAGCGAGACCGAGTTCAGCCATAAAAAAGGTTTGATTACCAAAGACGAGGTGCGTGCCGTCTCAATACACAAACTCAGACTTCCCCAGAAAGGTGTTTTCTGGGATATAGGAGCAGGATCGGGCTCTGTCTCAATTGAGGCTGGCAGGCTACTGCCGGCTCTTGAGATTTACGCGGTGGAGCGTGATGATGAGCAACTTGACATGATAGCCAGGAATCGTGACACATACGGGGTTTTTAATCTCTCCATTGTCAGAGGTGAGGCCCCTGGTGTGCTTGACAGCCTCCCTGTGCCTGACCGTGTCTTTATAGGTGGCAGTGGCGGAGCCCTGGAGGCCATTATCGGCAAGATCTCTGAGAGGATGTCATCAGGTGTGGTTGTCGTCAATGCCACAACCATTGAGACCCTGAACACAGCATTGCAGTCCCTTAAAGGAGAGGGATTTGGAGTGGATATTACAGAGGTTTCCATATCAAGATCGAAACCCATTGGTGATAAAACACACATGAGCGCGCTGAATCCGGTTTTTATAGTAAGAGGTGTGAAAGGTGAGATATGAAAAAGGTCTATTTTATAGGTGCCGGCCCGGGTGATCCGGAATTAATCACTGTCAGGGGGATGAGGCTTCTCAGAGAGGCGGATGTTGTTATTTACGCAGGAAGCCTTGTAAATCCTGAACTGTTAAAAGGGCTTAATGCCGAGGTGTACGACTCCTCATCCATGAATCTTGACGAGATAATGGAGTTGATAGATAAGTCCCTGGCAGAAGACAAGACCGTTGTACGTCTTCATACCGGAGATACCTCCTTTTACAGCGCCATAAGCGAGCAGATCGAGAGACTGAGACAGAAGGAGATTGAGTACGAAGTGGTGCCCGGAGTCTCTTCAGCCATGGCCGGTGCTGCCTTGCTTGGGCAGGAACTTACCATACCGGAGATCAGTCAGACAGTGATCTTCACCCGACTTGAAGGGAGAACCCCTGTTCCGGAGACAGAGAGGCTTGATGAACTTGCAAAACACAGAAGCACAATGGTTATATTTCTCAGTATAGGAATGATTGAAAAGGTCCAGGAACAACTCCTGAAAGGATATCCGGAGGAGACCCCTGTTGTTGTAATTTACAAGGCAAGCTGGCCGGAACAGAAAATCTTGAGAGGCAGTCTCGGTAATCTTGCAAAGATGGTCAGGGACTCAGGCATAAAGAAGACCGCCCTTATATATGTGGGTGAGGCTCTAAGGGCATCGGAAACAGATACTGGAAAGCGTTCGAAACTTTATCATGAGGATTTCAGTCATGAATACAGGAAATGAGATTGCTATACTGTATCTGACAAAACAGGGTAGGGAGGTAGCCGAAAAATTAAGGCTCTTTTATCCGACTGCCAGAGTCAATAGACTGAATAAAGAGGATTTGCCTTCTTATTGGAGTGAATACAAGGGACTCATATTTGTAATGGCCACCCAGATAGTTGTCAGAACCATTGCTCCCTATTTGAAGGATAAAAAGACCGATCCTGCAGTGGTTGTGGTTGATGAAAAGGGAGAGAATGTGATCAGCCTCTTAAGCGGGCACATAGGAGGCGCCAATTCCCTTACCAGCGAGATAGCCGCTTATCTGAGCGCACATCCTGTTGTTACCACGGCAACGGATCTTAAAGGGCTACCTGCCATTGATCTGTGGGCTAAGGAGATGGGACTTTTGATTGATAACTGGGGACTTCTTTCCCGGATAACAGGCCGCCTTCTGGAAAAAGGACGTTTAAATATCTATATTGATCGGGATGTACAGGGGTATTTATCAGACCTGCCGGCAGAGTACATTGTTGTTGAATCGCCTATAAATGCTGATGTGCTGATTACAAGCAGACTTAATGTATATAAGGGTTGTGAAGAGGCCACTACTGCAAAGGCACAGCTGTATATCAGGCCAAAGAATCTTGTTATAGGAATTGGTTGTAACAGCAATACACCTCAGAGTGAGATCGAGGAGGCTGTTAAGGAAACCCTGAAGGAGTATAACCTCTCCTTTCTCTCTTTAAAAGCCCTGGCAACAATTAATAAGAAGGCCGACGAAGAGGGAATTAAGGAGTTTGTGAAGAAACACTCCCTGGAGCTTGTTGCCTTTTCAGCTGATGAGCTAAACAGGGTAAAGGGTATAGAGGGGTCCGAGGTTGTTCTTAAGGCAACAGGTGCGGTGGCTGTGGCAGAGCCAGCTGCGTTGCTTGCCTCCGGAGCTGGAAACCTCCTGGTGCCGAAACAGAAAAGGGGTAATGTTACTGTGGCGGTGGCATGCATGAGTGCTGAGAGGCTAAAACAGGATCGGATAGGAAGAGGTAAAAAGGGTGAGATATTCGTTGTAGGTACCGGGCCGGGTGATCTTGAGCACCTTACCCCTTATGCACTAAAGGCTATCCGGTCATCAGATGTAGTGGTTGGTTACGGTCCTTATCTTGAGCTTATTTCGGATGTTATTCAGGATAAGGAGACCTTTTCCACCGGAATGACCAGAGAGATAGACAGATGCAGAAAAGCGGTTGAGCTTGCCATGGAAGGTAAGAAGGTTTCTGTAGTTAGCGGTGGTGACCCTGGTGTATACGCAATGGCAGGGTTGGTGTTCGAGATACTGAGGGCCGACAGTTCCATGAATAACATGGCTGAAGAGATCCCTGTAGAGGTTATTCCTGGCATTTCCGCACTTAATGCCTGCGCTGCAAGGCTGGGAGCTCCACTGATGCATGACTTTGCCTGCATCAGCCTTTCGGACAGATTGACTCCCTGGGAACTGATAGAGGAAAGGCTTGAGGCAGCTGCCCGGGCTGATTTTGTAATCGTTATCTATAATCCAAAAAGCAGGGGAAGGCCGGAGCATATAAATCGTGCCCGGGAGATTATTCTAAATTACAGGTCAGAAGAAACACCTGTTGGTATCGTAAGGGCTGCCATGAGAGCTGATGAAAAGGTGGTGATCACCACCCTTGGAGATATGTTGTCTCACGATATCGATATGAAGACCACGGTAATTATTGGCAATTCCAATACCTTTGTCTGGAACAACAGGATGATCACACCGAGGGGGTATGAGAAAAAAGGCTTCCATATAGAATCTTAAAACTATCAAAATCTCATGTTCTCAAAAGACATGGGACACCTATTGGGTAATATCAGGTGGTAGAATAGATTGTATTAGCTTTCCAGGAGGGAGAGGATGAGGATAGGGATAAACATTAAGGCTCTCAGATTGCCAATTATCTACCGCCACCGCTTAATGGCCCTTATAAAAGAGGCTCTTAAGGAATCAGACAGTAGTTATAAAGATCTGCTATATCCAGACAAATCTGCCGCACACTCCAAAAAAACAAAGCCCTTTTCCTTCAGTCTCTATATACCACCAGAACATACAAAAAAGAAAGAGAGGTTTCTTCTGGACGATGGTGTTGTACTTGAGGATACTGTGTTTTATCCTGCCGATGGAAGAGAATTCTCACTCTTTATCAGTTCTTCTGATTATCAGTTCATGATAAACCTCTACAATGGGCTCCTCAAGATAAAGGAGTTTGAACTCATGGAGTTCCCTTCACCTGATGGTTCAAAAGAAAAAGAGTACCTTCAGATTGGAAAGGTCTTTATGCTGAATGAGCGTAAGATAGACAGCGATGAAGTGGTATTCAAAACCATGTCCTATATATCTGTAGAGGATGACAATGACAGACCAATAGAACTGTTCAAACAGCCCGAACAGCCCAAACAGACCGAACGGCTCGAACGACTCGAACGACTCGAACAGCTCAAACGGCTTGAACGGTTAGAACGGTTCAAACGGCTGGAACGGTTAGAACACCCTCACCATGCCCCTGTCATAGACAACGACCAACTTGAACGATTTAACCATCACCTTAATGCCATACAGGACAGGATACTGAAAGACCTCCGTGGATACGGTTTAAAAAAACCATTAGAGTTTCTCCCTATAAATATGAAAAAGAAAGGCGTAAAACATACACTCAAAGCCTTCAGAGAACAGACAGGAAAGCCCTATATGGTGCTTACCACATATCAGGGAACCTTCTGCCTCCGTGGTGACCCTGAAGATTTACAACTTCTTTATCAGACAGGTATAGGTTTAAGAACAGGGCAGGGGTTTGGGATGGTGGATATTATATAACGGCTCAAACAGTTCAAACAGTTAGAACTGTTAAAACGACTCTAACGGTTTAAACGCTCAAACTACTAAAACTGTTAGAACGGTTCGAACGGTTTGAATGGCTTAAACGACTCAAACAGCTTGAACGGTTTAAACGGTTCAAACTGCTCAAACTGCTCGAACGGTTCAAACGGCTAAAGCGGTTTAAACGGTTCAAACTCTTAACATAAAGGAGGGTTCGTGAGCATCAAATACTTCGAGGACTTAGAGATCTGGAAGATTGCCCGTGATTTAACCAGAAGGATTTATGGAATTACTTCTAACGGACGATTCTCAAAAGACCCTGGCCTTTGTGACCAGATAAGAAGGGCATCCGTATCAGTCATGTCCAACATAGCAGAAGGATTTGAACGGGGAGGCAATCAGGAATTCCTCCAGTTTCTCTCGATTGCAAAAGGTTCAAGTGGTGAGGTGCGATCTCAATTGTATATTGCAATGGATCAGGATTATATTGCTGAAAAAGAAGCAAAAGTATTAATTGAAGAATTCAAAAGACTATCTGTAATGATAAATAATTT
>JALUAR010000009.1 GCA_027050975.1 Thermodesulfovibrio sp. | reverse complement strand
AAATTACCTCGGAGCAGGCCATGGATGGCCTGCCACTTTAATTTGGGGTCCCCTGAAAATCGTAGATTTTCAGGGGTGTAAGTTGAGTCGAAAAATTAATACCCCCTGCCCTACAATACATTGGCAAGACACCACCTTCGGTGGAGGTTCTTGACTCTGTTTATCGGACAGTAGTGACGACAGATGTTTATTAAAATAGTTCGCAGATCCAGTGACAGCAGATAATTGCTGGAAGGAGTGGTGTGGTAAAGTCTGAACCTTATCATTGACTGTTGTGTAGTTAATTAATAATAGTCTGCACATCATCCCTTAATCTTACAACCTTCTTCAGAAACTCTTCCCTGCTTTCCTCTCTCATAAGCCTCCAGAGCATCTCTGTTACCTCACCTTCAGGTTTGATTACTGACTCCTCATTTAACCTCAGAAAGACCTCAATCGTCCGGAAATATCTGTATGCCCTCATAAGCTGCTCAACCACAGCCTCCTCAACAAGGCCAGCTCTTTTGAGCCGCTTCATTGCTACAGTGGAGTTCTGAACCATCAAAAAAGGAGCCTTCTTAAGATCTTTAATCTGGAGATACTGCACATAAAACTCTATATCCTCTATCCCTCCCGGACCAAACTTGATGTCGATTCCCTCCTGTTCATGGGATACCTCAGTGACAATCCGATCTCTCATCTGTTTGATCACATCCAGTGTCAACTCATCACCCCTCTGTCTCATTACCTCACTGGCCATCTCCAGAAAGATAGTCTTCTCCTCTGGCTCACCTGTTAAAGGTCTCGCCTTGATCAGGGACTGAACCTCCCAGAGTTGGGCATTCTTCAGATAGTAATTTCTATAACCATCAAGGTTTTTTACAAGCGTACCTTTGGAGCCATCAGGCCTTAATCTCACGTCCACCATATATGCAGGCCCCCTGTCAGTATAAGTGGTAAGGGCCTTTATCACCCTTTCTGCCTTTTTAATCCCTTCGTTTTTTTCTTCAACAAAGAGGATATCCAGGTCGGAGCCAAAATTCATCTCCCGGCCGCCTAACTTCCCCATGCCCACAATGACAAGCCCATCCTTGTCGTCTGTCTCCTTCAGTGCCGCATTTATTGACGCCTCGGCAAGATGTGTTATGAATCTCATCAGCTCCTCCAGAGTAAGGATACCCATAAGATAGAACAGGCCAAGGCGAAACTCCTCAAATCTTTTGTGCTCTGCGAGCAGCGAACTGAAGTCACCTTCCCTGGCACAGTATCTGGATATCTGCTGATTGAGATATCGAAGTGACTTCCTTATAACCGTCTCCTCTATAAGAATATCAAGATAGCGTTGCTCACTGAGAAAAATCCTTGTAAGATAACTACTGAGGGCAAACATCCTCACGATTCCTTTTATAAACCTCTTCTGCTCTGAAAACCATTGAAGATATACCCCTTTGGAACCAAAACTACTAAAAAATTGCTCTATGCCGGAGAGGGCCCTGTCAGGGTTTTCTGACCTCAGGGCCTCTTCAAGAAAGAACGGAATCACTCGCCTCATTAAAGAGCGCTCCGTCTGGGTCTTGAAAAGGTCCATCTGTTGCCTTATCTTTCCAAGACTCTTTGCACCTCTGTCGGGAGATTGCACTCTTCTGAACTCCAGATAGCCACGGATTTCCTCATCCCTGAGATCACCCTCAAGAAGCGTCAGTGCCTCTGCATGAATGTCCTCCTCACTGCCAAGAAGGGAGTTGTACATGCTCTTTATCTGCATCCTCCTTAGTCTCAGATCCATGAGAAACTCTTCAGCCCCTTTATATCCCATCTTTTTAGCCAGAATCTCTGTTTCTCTGCTGTCTGTCGGAAGCTTATGGATTTGAAGGTCATCCTTCATCTGGAGATAATGTTCAAGCCTCCTCAAATAGAGATAGTTCTCCCATAGCCTGGTAAGGTCTTCATCAGGTATGAGCTTCATCCACCTGAGCGATTGTATGGCATTGAAGAGACGATGGGTTCTTAGCGGTCGGTGTTCGCCTCCGTACATAAGCTGCAGGGTCTGGACAAAGAATTCTGCCTCCCTGATTCCGCCATACCCACGCTTTATGTCATCCCTTGAGAAGGTGGAGTCTATCTTTTTTTTCATTGTCTTTATCTCTTCAATTTCCGTGTAATCAACTGTCCTTTTCCATACGAAGGTATTGATTACATCAAGAAACTCCTCTGCAAGGGCGCTGTCTCCTGCCACAGGTCTGGCCCTTATCATTACCATCCGCTCCCACGTCCTGCCCCATGACTCATAGTACTCCTTGCAAAGCTGCAGAGAGTTGGCAAGATCGCCTCTTTGACCCTGAGGCCTGAGTCTGAGGTCAACTCTGTAGGCAATTCCGTCCTCTGTTTGCATGGAAAGAAGCCTGTTAAGTGTTTCCATCACTTTGCAGTAGAACTCATGATTACTGATCCTGTTGTATCTCACACCGGTGGGGCTCAACACTCCTGAGGTCTGCTCAGTGGGAGGAGCATCGTACAATCCCATGATATCCACATCTGAACTGTAATTCAGTTCTGCTCCGCCAAGCTTTCCAAGCCCTATCAGAATGATTCCGTTACCGGATGAAGGGGTTCCGTATTTATTCCTGCAAAGTGTAACGGAATATTTCAGAGTTGCCTCCAGTATTACCTCTGCCAGCACAGTAAGTTCATCCATGGAGGTTATGAAGTCTGCCTCTGTAAGGACATCACGTAGGGTTATTCTGAGGAGGAATCTCTTCTTAAAGTTACGAACCGTCCTCATCCATTCCTCAGGCTCAACTGTAGCATCAGCAATCAGGGTCTCAGCTGCGGAATTCTGAACACTCTCTCTTGAAACAGATTTTTTTATGCTCTTCAGGGCATCAAGCAGTTCCTCAGGAAAAGAGATGCTGTAGTTGGCAAGAAACTGACTGATGGAAAAGAGCCTGGCAATCTCTTCAATATAGATGATATAGGAAGTACTCTCAGGAAGGGATTCAAAGAACCGTATAAGATTACGCTCTGCCCTGTCAGGGTCTGGAGTTAGCACTGAGGCATCCCTTATCTTCCTTTCTATATTACTATCAATCACCATTGTCAGCCTTTTACAATGATCCTTCTGCATACTATTATAGCAATACAAAGAGATATTGTCTTTTGATATAATTTTTAAGGTACAACACCCTCTGGTAATAAATCGGGAAAGGAGCAGCATGATAGAGTCTGAACGGATTGGAATTTTGCATAAGATTTGCCAGGACGGTAAATCGCAAAATTCCCTCGGAGGCGTGCATGGAGGCACGCCGAGAATGACGTGCAAGACTCTATCATGCTGCTCTCTTCACTTTTATGGAATAGAATTCCTTTGAGAGAGGTGATGATGTCAAAGAGCATTCTCTTTATTGGTGATTCACTTATTGAGTACAACGACTGGCAGGAGTATCTACCAGAGCACAGGGTTTATAATCTTGGTATTGCTGGTGAGATGGTAGAGGGGCTTCACTCCAGAACAGACAGCATAGTTAAAAAGTTTCCAGGTATCGATATGATCTTTATAATGACGGGAATCAACAATATCGCCATTGATGATTATGATTTTCTTCCCCTTTATGGCGCAATTATTGACAAATTTTCCAGGGCGTACCCTCAGGCAGAAATATTTATCCACAGCATCCTGCCTACACTTATGGAATGGCTTCAACTTGAGTCCATCCAGAGGGTTAATACAGAGATTGAGGCTCTTGCAAAACAGAAGAATGCTGTATTCATTGACCTGTACAGCCATTTTGTTGATAAAGAAGGAAGGCCAATAAGATCCTATCTCCTCTCCGATGGGGTTCACCTCAGTAGCGAAGGCTACAGGGTCTGGAGCAAGGTCATAAAAAAATTTATTGACAGGTAGCGGAAATATCTGCTTTCAAGGTTTGCTTTTATAGACCTTGATTCGTGTAATATAAAGTAATTAAATAAAAAACTGGAGGTTTTGCTTATGAAGATGATTTCTGCCATTATCAAGCATTTTAAACTCGAAGAGGTAAGAAAGGCTCTCACTGATGCCGGAGTGCAGGGCATGACTGTGATCGAGGTGAAGGGATTCGGAAGACAGAAGGGACATCTTGAGGTTTACAGAGGGGTTGAGTATGAGGTAAAGTTCCTGCCAAAGTTAAAGATAGAGGTGGCTGTGCCTGATGATAAGGCAGATGAGATCGTAAAGATTATAGCAGATGCTGCAAGAACAGGGGAAATAGGAGACGGAAAGATATTTGTTTATAACCTCCAGGAGGTTGTGAGGATAAGGACAGGAGAGAAGGGCGAAGAGGCACTCTGATTCTTACGAGTTTATGCGTTTGTTGCGTTTTTTGCGTTGGTAGTGTTTATAGAGTTTATTGGGGTTAACGGGGAGATAAGTGAGATTCCCTTATCTCCCCGTTTTACTTTCAGATATTAGATATCATTTAGATATCGTAGTAAAGGAAGAACTCGTATGGATGTGGTCTGAGCCTTATGGCATCCACCTCATTCTCCCTCTTGTAAGCGATCCAGGTCTGGAGTGCATCCTCGGTAAAGACATTACCCTTCAGAAGGAACTCATGATCCTGCTCTAATGCATCAAGGGCCTCATCAAGGCTTCCGCAGATCTGAGGCACCTTGGCAAGCTCCTCAGGAGGCAGTTCGTAAAGATCCTTATCCATTGCCTCGCCTGGATCGATCTTGTTCTCAATGCCGTCAAGACCTGCCATCAGCATGGCTGCAAAGGCAAGATAGGGGTTACATGACGGATCAGGGAATCTGACCTCGATTCTCTTTGCCTTTGGTGAGGCTGAGTACATGGGAATCCTTACTGCTGCAGAGCGGTTCCTTGCGGAGTAGGCAAGATTAACGGGAGCTTCAAAACCTGGAACAAGCCTCTTGTAGGAGTTCGTGGTTGGGTTAGTGAGGGCTGCCAGAGCCCTTGCATGCTTAAGGATTCCACCTATATAGTACATTGCGATCTCGCTAAGACCTGCATACCCGTTTCCGGCAAACAGTGGCTCGCCATCCTTCCATATACTCTGGTGAGTATGCATTCCGGAGCCATTGTCACCAAATACCGGCTTTGGCATGAATGTAACGGTCTTTCCATGCTGCCTTGCCACATTCTTAACAATATATTTAAAGAGCATGAGATTATCAGCACACTTTACAAGGGGAGCATACCTCATATCTATCTCACCCTGTCCGGCTGTTGCAACCTCATGGTGCTGGGCCTCAACATGGATACCGCACCTCTTCATAATTGTAACCATCTCAGTCCTGAGGTCCTCCAGGCTGTCAGTCGGGGGCACAGGGAAATAACCCTCTTTATGACGTGGTTTGTACCCGAGATTGGGGTTTTCCTCCTTACCAGAGTTCCATATACCCTCTTTGGAGTCAACAAAATAGTAACCGCTGTGGGCATTCTGATCGTATCTTACATCATCAAAGATAAAGAACTCTGCCTCAGGACCGAAATAGGCAGTGTCACCAATGCCTGTGGATTTCAGGTACTGGACAGCCTTCTGTGCAATGTAACGAGGGTCCCTGGAATAAGGCTCCTTTGTGATCGGGTCAACAATATTACAGATAAGACTGAGTGTAGGATATTTTCTGAAAGGATCCAGTATCGCAGTTTCCGGATCCGGAATTATGAGCATGTCAGAGGCATTGATTGCCTGCCAGCCCCTTATTGATGAACCATCAAAGCCAACGCCTTCCTCGAAGGTTTCCTCTTTGAGTTCATCAATGGGCACGGAGAAGTGCTGCCAAACACCAGGAAAATCGATGAACTTAAAGTCCACCATCACAACATCGTTTTCCTGGGCAAAAGTTAATACGTCCTTGGGTGTCATGACCAACCTCCTTTAAAGTAATTATTATTGGACGGCAATTGATTACCGATACCCTAATATATTTGGTTATTTTTTGTCAAGAGAAATTTTATCCACCCTTTCTAACCTGCCACCATTCAGCCGATAGACCTTATCGCATACACGCTCTATCAGTTCATGATCATGGCTGATTATGACATAAGTATCGGCGTGCTCTGTCAGGAATTTTATGATTCTCTCTGTTGTCTCCTCGTCAAGCCCTGTGGTGGGTTCGTCAAGGAGATAACACTCCGGTCGCATGGCAAAAACTGTTGCCAGGGCTACAAGCCGTTTTTCTCCTCCGGAAAGTCTATAGGTAACCTGCTTTTCCAACCCTTTCAGACCAAGCAGTTCACAGGTCTCGCTGACTATATCCCGCACCTCTTCTGCGGATTTGCCAAGATTCAGGGGGCCAAAGGCAATGTCTTCCTCCACAGTAGGACAGAAGAGCTGGTCATCAGAGTCCTGAAAAAGCAGGCCTATCCGTCTTCTTACCTCCTTGAAATCGCTCTCTTTATTCCTTGGCTTTCCAAATATCCTTATCTCCCCCATGGAGGGAGTGAGCAGTCCCATGATAAGATGAAAAAGCGTAGTCTTTCCCGAACCATTGGGGCCAACAAGCCCTACCTTTTCTCCCTTTTTCAGGGAAAAATCTATCCCCTTAAAAACGGCCTTTCCATTGGGATATATAAAATTAAGATTTTTTACCTTGATCATAGCGTATCACCACTCAAAGCAACACAAGCATAGCCATACTTACTGTAAGAGAGACCATTAGTATACAAAATATTATATCCTTACCTGTAAGAGCAAAGTGTCGTATAAGAGGAAACCTACCGTCAAATCCTCTGCAGAGCATTGCCTGGTATATCCTCTGTGATCTTTCGTAGCTTCTGACAAGGAGCATTCCCACAAGGTAGGCAAAGCTCCTGTAAGTATGCATATTAGTGCCAGGGGTGAAGCAACGGACAGTCATGGCCCTCTTGAGTTTTATATATTCTTCATGAAGCACACTTATATATCTGTAGAAGAAGAAAAACAGATGCACCAGTTTCTCCGGCATCCTGAGATGCACAAGGGCATGGGCAAGGGAGAAGATCTCGGAGGTTCCTAAAATCGCTATTGTTGCCAGCACGATGGCATTCGTCTTCATTGTGATGGAGAGCACATAAAGTAGCCCCTCCTGGCTAACAGTCAGAGGGCCAAGAGAAAAGAGCTCTTTTCCGGGATAGCTAAAGGGAATAAAGATCCATAGAAGGAGAACAAAGATATTAACCACTGCCAGTCTGTTAACAAGTTTCCGTAGAGGAAGTCGGGCAACGGCAACAAGCACCGTGGAAACCGCAAGGGCGTAGAGGGGAAGTCCAAGACCCTTAACAACTGCTGTAAGCAGTATAAAAGCCATAAGGGTAATAAACTTCACCCTTGGGTCAAGCCGATGTAGCAGTGAGGCACCTTCGGCAAACTCTTCAAGATGCATAAGATTCTATCCCCTTTTCCTGCTCTTAAAGTATAACGCAATTCCCAT
>JALUAR010000008.1:4887-7445 GCA_027050975.1 Thermodesulfovibrio sp. | reverse complement strand
CCGCTGCAGGACAGTCACCTCCCGAGCTTTAAAATGGTCTGTTTATTGGGGCGCGTTAAAATCTGTATGTAATTTTGAATCGATATGTTCGCCCGTTCTGTCTGATGGAGTCCTGCCTGTGCTCTTCCGAGGCAGGGTCAGAGTACTGTCTGTCAAACAGATTATATATACTAAATGACGCCTCCAAATTCTTATAAAAATTGCTACCAAAAAATGTAAGGTTTGTGAGAAAATACTCTCCTGTGTTGCAGTCGGCAAGGGTTCTCCTTTTACCCGTATATAGTATCTCTAAGCCAGCATAGAACCGATCTTTAAGTACGGGGAAAAGGATATTTAGTTTTGCAAGATGCTGAGGTGAGTTTGTTATAAGTTCATCTGTGTTGTAGTCTTCCACCTTCTGGTATGAGTAACTGAGCCTTCCCTGCAATCCTCCCTCAAACCTTCCTTCAAGTTCGAACTCGATTCCCTTTGCCTTTACCTCGTCGATGTTTTTAAATACTAAAAGATCGTCTGCAGGGTCTGTTGTAAGTGTTATAAGATCCTTTGTTCTGTAGTAAAAAAGAGAGATAGTTGCCCTAACTGATCTGTTTAAATACTTCTCGATAATCATCTCATAGACATCGATCTTTTCAGGGTTCAGGTCGGGATTGGCTTTTTGTGTATCTTCCCCGTCATTATAGTAAAGCTCATAAACGCTGGGTGCCCTGAATGCCTTTCCGTATATGAATTTCATATACGTACGCTCAAGGGGCGAGTAAATCAGTGCTATCCTTGGGCTTACCGATTCACCAAAGGTCTCGTAATGGTCGTAGCGTACTCCGGCATTAATAATGAGGCTGTCAAGGGGCTTAAACTCATCCTGAAGGAACAGTGCCCAGATTTGCGAACTTCTTTTGTCATCAAGATAAACCACAATATCATAACTCTTTTGTTCCTGCCTGAAATTGTTAATATATTCTCCTCCCATAGTGAGTTTGTGATTTCCAAAGAACTCTTTGGTGAGTTTCAGTTCCGAGCCTATCCATTCCCCTTTCGAATGCTCTTTGTTGACCCGTATGTCCGGCGGATCACCCTCATCGGCATAATCAAAAGGGAAAGTGCCGTAATCGTAAAAGTAATTGTAATTGACTCTGGCAAGAAGACTGATATCTTTATGTAATGTGCTCTCATATTTCAGGTCAATATAAAAGTATTCTTCTCTTGTGTAATATCTCTGATCGTTAAAAACGGAATCATAGGATGCTGTCGGAACCCCCTTTTTCCTGTATGAATAAAGCCCCTGAATCGTAAAGTTGGAGACATTGGTGTTCAGAAAGAGATGTTTGAATCTGTCATAATCCAAATCCTCAGCAATACCGTTGTTTGTTGATGGCGAATCATACTCCCTGTAGTAGAGACGGTCATCACCTTCGCTATCGTAATATGATGCCGACAATATAAGATCGATATCCTTTTTATACATACTGCCATGGGTGAGTCGCCCTTTAAAAGTGTTAAAGCTCCCATATTCAGCAGAGGCTTCTGAAGCCTTTATCTGTGTGCCTTTTCTTGTAATAATATTTATAACAGCAAAGAAGGCATTGGTTCCATACAAAGATGAGCTGGGTCCTCTGATAATCTCGATCCGTTCGATAAGATCGATATCAACGGGAAAATCCGTTCCAATAGGCGCGTTATAAAAAATGCTGTCATTAAGCCTGTGGCCGTCAATCAACAGTAGAATACGTGAATTGTAGTCTCCCGGTCTGGAGAAGCCTCTTACTCCAAGGTAGTGATAATTTCGGTCATAGGATATGTAAAAACCTCTTACACTATTCAATATCTCTGCAAGGTTACGATAACCGAATCTCTTTATCTCCTCTGCAGTTATTATGCTTACCGATGAAGGTGCCTCCGTAACCTTCTGGGAGTACCTGGATGCACCATATACTGTGTCTATCTCTATCTCCATTAGTTCCTCTAAGCTGAGACGGGTAAGATCATCGAGGGTCTCTTCAACCGATTGCTTGCCTTGTCCGTTACAGAGGGAGGGGAGAAAAAGTAAGAAGATAAATACTAAACATGCGACCTTTTTCGATCTTCCCTCCATGGATTGAACCTCCTTGTTAATCTTTTAAGTACTCCGAGATGGTCCGAAGGAAGTTCTCGGTATCAATGGGTTTGACAATATAGCCGTCACAGCCGCATCTGAACGCTAAGTCTTTGTCGTTCTGCATTGCCAATGCAGTCAAAGCAACCACAGGGATATCTTTTGTAACGATATCATTTTTTAGCATGCGAGTTGCCGTCAGCCCGTCCATACCTGGCAGTTGCAGATCCATAAGTATAAGGTCCGGTCGTTTCTCCCTGGCTAATCTAATTGCACTGTCCGCATTGGTAGCCTGAAGAACCTCGTAATTGCCCATCTTCAGTAAAACAGTAACGAGTTTCAGATTGATATGATGGTCTTCCACTACCAAAACAGTTTTCTTTTTCATGTTCATAATCTCTTCTCAATTCTTCGAATATTCCGTTTCAACCGGTATGGTAAAACAGAATTTGCTGCCTTTGCTATCATT
>JALUAR010000008.1:0-4877 GCA_027050975.1 Thermodesulfovibrio sp. | reverse complement strand
CCGTGAGCTCCCACGGCAAGCCGACAGAATGCAAGCCCCAGACCGCAACTGCCGGATATAATACCCTTATGTCGCATCTTTATCTGTTCGAAACGGTCAAATATCTTTTCCCTGTACTCAGCAGGGATACCCTCTCCGCTGTCCTCTATTTGAAAACATATGGAGTTGATATTGGAATCGTAAAAGAGCTTTAACTTTATCTCTCCGCCCCTGGGAGTATATTTTATTGCGTTTGAAAGTAGGTTTGATATCGTTCTGTTTATCATGACAGGATCCACCATGACACGAGGTAGATTTTCCTCTGAGGACAGAGTTAGCTTTATTTCTTTCAGTTCCAGAGACAACAGAAACATTTCTATTGTCTGTTTTGTTATCTGTACAATATCTGTTCCTACTCTGTGTAGTTCTATTTTTCCCTCCTCCATTCTGTAAATATCCAGCATGTTTTGGATCATTGATTTTATCTGTTCGCAACTGGACAGCCCCTTCTTAAAAAGATTAATTTGGTTTTCAGTGAAATTGTCATTACGCATGAGAAGGAGTTCAAATATCCCAGAAATGGCTAAAAGGGGATTGCTTAGGTCGTGAATCACCATGTGGGTGAGTTCCTCTTTTGTCCTCTCCAGTTCAGAGAGCCTTCTGTTTTGTAACTCAAGGGTCCTGTAACTCCTTACAAGTTCATCATGATAGGATTTCATCCTGAGTAGTGATTTAACCCTGATGATGAGTTCCGTCTTATCAACCGGCTTTGTCAGGAACTCGTCAGCACCTACCTCAACAGCCTTTAGTTTATCCTCTCTGTCAGAAAGGGATGTGACCATAACTATGGGAATTATTCTTGTTTCCTCTTTGGACTTGAGAATCCTGCAGACCTCGTAGCCATCCATGTCAGGCATCATGATATCAAGGAGTATCAGATCGGGCTCTGTTTTTGATACCAATTCAAGGGCTTCCTTTCCGCTTAAGGCAGGCAATACCTCAAATCCTTCGGGACCAAGCAGTGCACTTAAAAGGCGTATATTTCTTTCATCGTCATCAACAATCAGTATGAGGTGGCTCTTATTACGCTGGGAAGCCATTAACTCTAAACATCCCCCTTAAAATTGTGTGAAGGCATCCGCCCCATTGCCCCGATACACACCCCGTAGAGTCCCGGAGGAGTAATAGATATTTCTGAACCTATGATTATAAAGCATCTTTTATATTATACAGCAATGTTCATACCGATAAAACAAAGTTATATAAGAGTTGGTGAGAGGTACTATATGTAGCACTTTTCCATAATAATGTTCTACATATAGTGTTTAAAGACCGCTTAAGATGTTGCAATGAAAGAAGGCAATTATATGGAGAGGTGTGGGAAATAACGCTGTTGTGACAGAAAATGTCATTGTATTCATTAATCTCAAGTTAAACCAAAATGCTCCAGAAGTAGGTCTTCGGAAAGCCTTTCTCCTATGATGAGAACCCTTCCATTCTCCACTGGAGCATCAAAGAGGGTTATCTCTACCCTTCCTGATGAGAGGTCAAACCGGAACGGCCCCTGATCTGTTTCCACCAGAGCCTTTGCCCTGATAATATTGCCAAGCTCCTTTTTATTAAGTGATTCAAAGGACATGCTGAAGGCTTTGAATTCTACGGTGTGAGGTATCTTAACCGTTATTGTCTCAAAGGGTATTTTATGCTCCGAGGTATTGCTGTGTATCTCGGTATGTTCTGACTGCGGAAGCTCCTCAGCATGAATTATAGCCCTTGTTGTCGGTATCAATATGGCTGAGGGGTTTATTTCATCCACGATTGATTCGATTCTTTTTACCGTCTCCGCATCTGCAAGGTCGGTTTTGTTTATAAGTATGAGATCGGCATTTCTTATCTGGTCTTCAAAGAAGGCGCCGTACATTCCCGAAAGGTAGATATCAAGAAACTCAGAGGCATCCAGAACCGTAATAACAGCATAAGAGGTGATGCCCAGGGCCGAAAGGGCCTCCATAACTCCTGACGGAGAGGCAATGCCGCTTGGCTCTATCATCAGATGATCAGGCCTGAGTTCTTTAAGTATCCTTTGCAGTGTGTTTATAAGATCAAATTTAAGAGTGCAGCAGATACACCCGCTCGGCAACTCGATTGTTTCAAGGCCTGCCCTTGAGAGAACCTCTCCGTCTACGCCGAAATCGCCGAAGTCATTGACAAGAACCACGGTACGTCCTTTCGAGTTGTCCAGGTAGTTGCTGATAAACGTCGTTTTTCCAGCGCCAAGCATTCCCGTGACTATGGTTGTCTTCATGGTTATTTTAAAAAGCAATTTTCATACCTTAACGATCAGGTATTCCCTGCTTAGAAGAGATAAATTAAAGCATCTGTTCAGAAAACAGCCTCTTGTTTAATGCTTTGTATATTGTTTCAGTCTGTTGTCATCTCTCCATTGTCAAAATCCTCACATATGTAACAATCGCTATTTGAGGAAATCTTCCCCAAGGGGAATGAGGCATTTTTCCTCGTTATAGCTGGAAATGAAAATTTAAGAACCTAGAAGTGATTGTTATTTTTTGATTTTTTATTCTTGGCATTTAAGTTGCTTATCTATAATCACTGTGTTGAGATTACTTTTTTGTACGCAAAACCCTCTTCTTATGAAAGGGTTATATGCTCCCCTCAGGGAGGATGGCTATACAATCGATATTGCAGAGCATACAGCTGAGGCGGTAAGGTGCGTGTTGCAGAGACATTACGACGTGATAATACTCGACTCAAGAGATATAGGTTTGAAGGCATCAGAGGCATCAAGTATTATTAGAAAGATCGATCCCGAGGTTTACATTGTGCTTATAGGGGATAATGAGGGATATGAGTATTCCGAAGACATTCTGGTGATAGATCGTCCTGTATCACTGGATTCTATAAAGATGATCCTGAAGGATTTTATAGAGAGATATACAAATAATAAAAAAGGAGGCATTTATGACACCGAAAGAGATCATCTTAAAAGCATTTGAGGGAGGCAAGCCAGAGAGGGTGCCTGTTTCGCTCTTTGGCGCGGGAATGTGGAGCATACATAACTGGGGGACAACTTTTCAGGAGCTGGCCAATGATGCCGAAAAGATGACCCAGATGCTTGTCGAGATGAGCGAAAAGCTTCAATGTGATATTGTTTATGCAGGTTCGGGCTATAACAACTTTCATGCATCAGCCCTGGGTGGCAAGATCAAGTTCCGTGAAATGGGAGCTCCGGATCTGGAGGATCCACTTGTCAGTACGGAGGAGGAACTTGCAAAGCTCAACATAGAGGACATAGACAAAGATGAAACAATAAATACAGTTAAGGAGGCCCTCAGAAGAACAAAAGAGAGGATCGGTGACAAATACGTGGTAACCATGACCGCATGGGGGCCCTTTACCCTTGCTGCCAGGTTTGTGGGAGAGGAGTCGATGATGAAGGCCACTTTTAAGAAGCCGGCCTTTGTAGAAAAGCTAATCGATTTTGCCACGGATCTGCTTATACATCTTTACGAACCCCTTGTTGATGACGGAACCTTAGAAGTAATCAGTCTTGCAGACCCTACAGCCTCGGGAGACCTTATATCAAAGAAGCAGTTCGAGAGGTTTGCAGTGCCAGCACTTAAGAGGTTTACTGACTGGGCAAAATCAAAGAATGTCCACACCCTTCTTCATATATGCGGAAATACCACTGACAGGCTCGAGCTCTTTCCCGAAACAGGGGCAAGCTGTATAAGCCTTGACCATAAGACGGACATTGCAAAAGCGAAAGAGGTCCTTTTCGGTAAGATCTGCTTCGCCGGAAATGTGGACCCTGTTGCTGTTATGCTTCAGGGAAGTACGGATGATGTGGAGAGATCCTGCAAGGAGATTATCGAGAAGGCCGGCACAGACGGTGCCTTTGTGCTAATGCCCGGATGTGACATTCCTCCTAACGTACCTTACGAGAATATACAGAAGTTTATTGAGGTTGCAAGGCAGTGGACCCTGTGATACGCCGTTAATACAGTGTTTGAAAGGACAGACATGGTTGACTCAAAACCCAAAACTTTAACCAAAAACTTACAAAAGGGGAGGTGAGAGGTAAAAGAGGTAGCGAATGAACCCTGGGGGAGGTTATTTATGGGAATACTTGAGAGTCTAAAACGTTTTCTGGCCATGAGGCCGGATACAACAGAAAGGGAGGTTAATATGTCGGAAGAGAAAAAGCTAACGCCGGAAGAGGCCAATAAGTACATGGAAGAGCATATGCTCTTTACCCCAAGGATGTTCAAGGTTATTAACCAGTTAAATCCGGAAGCAGGAAAGACCTTTGCCGACTTCTATGAGTCCCTTTGGAAAGACGGGGCCCTTTCCAGAAAGGTTAAGGAGCTTATTTTCATGGCAGGCGGAGTTGCATACATGTCTCCAAGATGTATTGTACACGTGCTTCCTGCAGTCAAGGCAGGAGCAACCGTTGAGGAGGTGTTCGAGGCAGCAGCAATAGGCTGCATCCTGGCAGGATTCGTTCCCAATGGTCCCGGTATTCCGTATGCCTTTGAGTATGCTGTGAAGTGTGTTGAGCTTGCACAGAAGATAATAAACGGTGAGGAGTGGGAGTACCTGCCTCCACCGAAATTCGATCATGGTATTTATTAATAACACTGAAAGGGGCAGGGAGTTCTGAACCCTGCCCCATAAAAAACATTTTGAAGTTTTTTTTATTTGTTACAAGATGCCATTTATATTTAGGTTTTCTCCATAAGTATATTATTAAAAGAAGAAAGGAGAGGTGATGTTCAGATTTCAGACAGAGCAGAAGGTTTTTGATCTTGCAGGAATAAAGATAGGTGGACAGCCTGGAGAGAATCCACCTCTGTTAATAGCATCAATGTTTCACAACA
>JALUAR010000007.1 GCA_027050975.1 Thermodesulfovibrio sp. | reverse complement strand
TCGCCTATCCTTCTTCCTGACACCACACGGTTTATGTAGTTTTCAACAATGGAGTAGGCAAGACCGGACAGGAGGTCCTCCTTCTTTGCTCCTTTCTGGAGGTTTGCCATCAGGGAGTTCTCCATGAAGACAGTGCAACGCTCTCCAAGTCGACAGGGAGAATCTGATGAAAAGGCACACTCTGCAAACTCCCCTTTTATTGAGATATCAAGCTTTTCCGCCTGCTCTTCAAGGAAGCTGCCCGTACCTGCCGCACACGCCTTGTTCATCTCAAAATCAACGATAACGCCATCCTTCAGGGATATGTATTTTGAGTCCTGCCCTCCGATCTCGAATATGGTATCAACTGATGGGTCAATAAAGGCAGCAGCAGTAGCCTGAGCTGTTATCTCGTTTTTCACAATGTCGGCTCCCACAAAGTCTGCAATCATGTATCTTCCCGAGCCTGTGGTCCCTACACCGCAGATCTCCACCTTATGGCCAATCTCCTTGCCAATCTCTCTCAGACCCTGTCGGACTGCCTCAATCGGTCTTCCTGCAGTCATAAGGTATCTCTTGGCAAGAAGCCTTCCCTTTTCGTCTACCACTGCCAAATTGGTACTTATAGAGCCGATATCAATCCCCAGGTATGCCTTTGTCTTTTCTCCGCTGCTGTCACTTAGTATCTCCTCTACGGAGGGTTCTTCTGATTGTCTGATATGTCTTTCTATGAAGCTGTCTCCTTCCTGAATCAGGGAAGGATGGGCGTTTTCACTGTAACGCTGGTTTGATATTATCGACTGGAGTCTCTTTGCATCCAACGGCCTGTGAAGTCCACTCTCCATTGCCTTAAGTGCCGCTCCTATGGCACCCATCAAAGCGGTATGCTCTGGAACGATGAGGTCTTCAATGCCGAATACCTCCTTGAAGGCCCTGACAACACCTCTGTTTAAGGCAACACCACCCTGGAAGGCCACTTTCAGGGGTAGAACCCTTCCGCGAACAATGGAGCCCTTGAAGTTACGGGCAACAGCAAAGCAGAGGCCTGCAACTATGTCCTCCACAGGGGTGGCTATCTGCTGCAGATGAATCATGTCGGACTTTGCAAAAACACTGCATCTGCCGGCAATCCTTGGAGGATTCTTGCTTCGAAGTGCCATTTCCCCGAACTCCTCAATACTGAGCCTTAGCCTTTCAGCCTGCTGATCCAGGAAAGAGCCTGTTCCGGCTGCACAGACGGAGTTCAGGGAGAAGTCCTTTATAGTATCTCCTTCAAGGATGAGCAGTTTTGAATCCTCACCACCCATCTCCATAATCGTGTTGACCTCGGGATAAAAACGCCTTGTAGCAAAGGCCTGGGCAAGGAGTTCGTTGATATGTTCCATTGAAAGGGCCTTTGCAATCATTTTGCCTGTGGATCCTGTCAGGGCTATCGACAGTGGTGAGAAGTCTCTTTCAATATCCCGAAGGATATTTAAAAGCGTCTCAAAAGGATGCCCTTTGTGTCGACGATAGACAGTATGAACAATGCCGCCGTCCTCCTTCAGGATGGCGACTTTAATGCTAACCGATCCACCATCGATGCCTGCAATGTATGCCATCGCCACCTCCTATTACATGGAGAGGTTTATTTTATTTGATAATGGCTTAAATTCAAAAGATTTTACTGTATATTTTATCATAAATACCTGCAGAGCCTCCCATACAAAACCGGTTTTCAGGAACGGTTAACATAACAGGTCAGAGTTGGCCTGACGATCTCCACCAGGGGATCACAACACCTGAACTATGGCGCATTTCAGATATCTCGTCTCGGGCATACTGGCCAGGAAGGGGTGGTCACGCGCCTGGGAGCGAAACTCTATTATTCGTGTATATCTGTTATTTACCTTTGCCGCATACTGAATCACCTCAAGAAATGCCTCCGGTGAAAGATGGTATGAACATGAGGATGTGGCAAGAAGGCCTCCCTTCCTGAGAAGTGCCATGGCAGAGGCATTGATTGCTTTGTAACCCTTTATTGCCCTTTTCAGGCTCTCTTTGGATTTTACAAAGGCAGGCGGGTCAAGGACGATAAAGTCATATCTCTGCCTGGAATCCCTTTTCTCATCCAGGAAGTCAAACACATCAGAACATACCGTTTCTATTCGATCCGAAAGACCGTTAATTTCGGCATTTCTCATAACCATCTCAATGGCATGGGAGGATGAGTCCACTGCCGTTACCTCCGCACCCTTTCGGGCAAGGTGTAAGGCCCATGCTCCGGAGTATGAAAAGAGGTCAAGCCCCTTTCCACCCTTAACAACTGAGGCAAATGCCTGTCTGTTTTCCCGCTGATCAAGAAAAAAGCCTGTCTTCTGTCCTTTAATCACATCGATCTCTATGATCAGGTCTCCTTCTCTTATTTTAGGAAGGCTTCGGAGCTGTCCCCTTGCTATGTATTTCTCCTCCTCAAGCCCCTCCATCTTTCTGAAGGCGGAATCGTTCCTTACAACTATGCATTCTGGACAGAGATGTTCCTGAAGGATGTCAAGAATCTGCTCCTTCAGTCGCTCCATCCCTGCAGTAAGGGTCTGGACAACAAGAGTGTTATCAAATTTGTCCACTATAAGACCGGGCAGAAGATCGGACTCACCGAAGATAAGACGGCATGCATGAATCTCTCTCAGTAATGACCTTCTGTACTCGATAGCCTGAGAGATTCTGGATGTAAGGAACGTTCTGTTGATCTCTATTTTCCGTCTTGACAGAACACGTACCGCAATAAGGCTGTGGGGATTGATGTATCCGACGCCAAGGGATCGGCCTTTCATGTCCTGGAGATGAACAATCTCTCCGGGTGTGTAATCCTTTAGCCTTGAGGCGATCTCATTCGAGAAGACCCAGAGATGCCCTGCAAGCAATCGTTTTGTTCTTTTCAGCTTAACTGTCTTCATTCAAGAAGGGAGTCGATGTTCAGACTTTCTATACCTGCCCTTTCTATATTTTCTTTTGTCATGTCCTTAAGATAGGGGAAAACACCGAGTAAGGGAACACCAATGAGTCTTTTTATAACCGCTATGTTTGTTTCGACGGATATATCATCCTTTTTTCTTAAATCATTGATGATAAGTCCCTTTATATTAAGCTCTTCTGCCTGGGCCATCTGGATGGTCAGGAAGGTATGGTTTATAACACCAAGCTTGTTCATAGCCACTACCACAACGGGAAGTTTCATAAGCCTGATAAGATCGGAAACGAAGAAGTCATCCCTGATGGGTACTTTTAGCCCTCCCACACCCTCGACAACGAGGAAGTCATGTGCTTGTAGCCTTTTGCTGAACAACTCCAACAGGGCGTCAATGTTAACCTGTCTTCCCTCAATATCTGCAGCCACCGAAGGCGCTACAGGTGTCTCGTAGCAAAAAGGGGTTATCTCATTAAGAGGCGTGTCACTGTCTGAGATATATTTAAGGAACTCGCCGTCGGAGGGTATCAGTACATCACCTTCTTTCTTGCAACCTGTCTCAATGGGTTTCATGACACCCACATTGAGTCCCTTAACCCTCAAAGCCCTGGCAACAGCAGCGGCAATGATGGTCTTACCCACACCGGTGTCTGTTCCTGTTATAAAAATTCCTTTCATTTTTCCCTTTCGTTCAAATAATTCCCAAATCTAACGATAAGATTCATATTCTACCATACCAGTGCTGCCGACGACTGTTGTTTGTAGTTACCGCTGGAGCCGAGTAGTTGATAATCTTCCAATCCCTGACCCCTTAATATCCGAAGCCGATTCTGCTTTCAAAGAAGAATACCTGTCCTGTAATCCCCTCGGTCTCAATAAGGCAGCATATCTGCCTGGCCACTTCTTCGGGATCTGAAAGTCTGCCAAGTACACTCTGCCGTTTGGCCTCGCTCATTGCTGCCTCAGCCTGCTCACCCATTCCTACGGGCAGATATCCCGGAACAACGGCATTTACTCTTATATTATACACAGACAGCTCCATTGAAAGGGTAAGGGTGAGACCGATCAAAGCCGCTTTTGAGGCACTGTAGGCTGCCTGACCTGCCCTTCCTTTAATGCCCGACAGCGAGGATATATTGATTATATGTCCACCTTTCGCTGATACCATCAGTGGGGCAAAGGTTCGAATCACATTAAAGGGGCCTTTCAGGTTTGTCCTTATTACCTCGTCCCATGCTGATTCTGGATACTTTATCAGGGGTCTGTCAATGGTTATGGCTGCATTGTTTATTATGATATCAATCCTGCCGAAGACCTTCTCTATCTCTCTTGCCATCATTTCTACTGCCTGAAAGTCTCCAATATCGGCCTGAATAAGATAGGGGCTGTTTTTCATTGCTGCGGCAAGGGCTCTTGCTCTCTCCTCAGCCCTGTGGTAATGGATAATTGTTCTTATGCCACGGAGGTCAAGGGCTCTGGCAATTATGCTGCCAAGCCCTCCCGTTGCACCTGTGACTAAAGCAGTCCGCAATCTCGGGCCTCCTTCAAAACGGTTACGAGTCTGTGGATATCATCCTCGGTATGGCTTGCAGTAACGGTAAGTCTTATTCTCGGACTCCTTACAGTGGGATATCTGATTGCAGGTGCGTATATGCCGTTTTCTATGAGATGTTCGGCAAGCCTCAGGGCAGTCTCGTTATCTTTAACCATAATGGGGATGATCGGTGTTTCCGACTCACCCGTGTCTATGCCAAGGCTGTGAAGCCCCGTAACAGTCTTTTCCCTGTTTTCCCAGAGCCTTTTGATTCTTTCGGGTTCATCCATTATTATTCTGATTGCCTCCGAAGCTGCAGCAACATCATGAGGTGGAAGTGCTGTGGTGTAGATAAGTGTCCGGGAGGTATTTATCAGATAACGGACAATTTCAGAAGAGCCTGTTATAAAGGCTCCCACAGAGCCTATGGCCTTTGAAAGGGTTCCCATCTGTATAATAAAGGGAGCGGAACTGAGGCCGAACTGTTTTAGTGAACCCCTTCCTTCACCCAGGACCCCTGTTGCGTGGGCCTCATCTATATAGAGGAGGGCATTGTATCTCTCGGCAAGCTTTTTGATCTGGTCAACAGGAGCAATATCTCCGTCCATGCTGAAGACAGAGTCTGTAACTATCATTTTCGGTCTTGTCCGTTCTTTTTTCAGTATCTCCTCCAGATGTTCCGTATCCTTATGTCTGTAGATAACCACCTCGGCACGGCTTAAACGGCATCCGTCAACTATGCTTGCATGATTGAGTTCGTCACTCAGTATTAACCAGTCTTTTTCCGTGAGGGCCGTGATTGTGCCAATATTTGCCGTGTATCCGGATGTATAGATCACAGTGGCTTCTGTCTCTTTGAAATTGCTGATAAGGGCTTCGAGTTCCTCGTGCAAGATGGTGCCGCCGGACAGCAGCCTTGATGCACCTGCGCCGGTTCCGTAATGGCTTAAGGCTCTTGTAACAGCATTTTTGATTGATGGATGGTTACACAGACCGAGATAATCATTGGATGAAAAGTTAATCAGGCTCCTTCCCTTTATTGTTATGACCCTTCCCTGCGGGCCTTCCCTGTCCCTGATTTTGCGAAGCAGGCCCCTCTTTTTCAGAGACTCCAACCTTTCCCGGAAACTATACATTACCGTATAGATTATAAGCTTTCAGGATTTTTTGTAAAGAACGACGGGTAAGGGTTGCTATATTATCATGAGAATCACAGGAAACGGATAGGTCAAAATCGAACAGCTCATTTATGTAAGGTGTACCAAAACGTACAGAATTGTCCTCTTTTCCCTCGAAATTCGCTGGCATATATATTGCTCTTTTATAACGCATGAGGCGCTTAATATACATATCCCTTCTGGCAATCACCCTTTTGGCATCGAGTCCGAATGCTGCGGAGATAGAGCTTCTTTATTTTTATTCAGAAACATGCCATTGGTGCAAAAAGATGGATGAGATACTAAGAGACGAGTACGTACAAAACGTTTTGCAGAAGAAAGCAAGGCTTGTGAAAATAGATGTGAACGGAGACGGAGTTGCAAAAGGCGGAAAAACAACTCAGGAACTCATAAAAGCATACAAGGTCAAAGGAGTTCCCACCATAGTTTTCATTGATTCCGGAGGCAAGGAGTTTCTCAGAATACCCGGGCTTCTTTCGAAAGAGGATTTTAAGAGTCTGATATGCAAGTTCATAGAAGGGGAGAGAGGTTGTTATGAAAATCGATAATGGTTGCCTTTCAGGGTAACCAGAATATATCTGATTCTTCGGAATCAGATATAAAAAGGAGGTAGCGATGCTTAGAAGAGGCGTATCCGCAGTAGCATTATTTTTCCTCCTGGCAACGGGAACTTTTCTGTTGCCAGGCATGGCGAGGGCTGACGATGATGATGAAAAGAAGGCAGTATACCACTGCGATTTCGGTAATCCCAAGAGAATGGATGCAATGCTCCGTAACATCTACAATCTGGTTAATTATTACACAACAAACGGTATCTCTTATGATGTAAGGGTTGTTGCTAATTCGGCATGTGTTCAGTTCCTTCTTAAAGACAGAAAAGGAACCAGGTTTGCTTCAAACAATATTCCACCTAAGCTGGAAAAATCTATTAGGGAGCGTATGCAGAGCCTTGTTGATGCTTACGATGTAAAATTCGAGCAATGCAGTATAACCCTGAAGAGAACCAACATAGATAAGAAAAAACTGAAGCCTTTTGTTGGAATTATAAACTCTGGACAGGTCAGGGTTGTCGAGCTTCAAAGCAAAGGATATGCGTATATAAAAGTTAAATAAAAAACAAATAAAAATAACAAGTAAGAAGATTTATCCGGGGGGCATATGCTACTAACATGGCTGCCTGTTCTTGATAGGAGATATCAGGACAGGTAGCCATGTTCAGGCCAATCTCATAACGAGTTATCAAAAACAAAAAACGGCTACCCATTGACGGGAGAAAAGGGAGGTGATAAGACAACACTACAGGAGCGTCAAGAACGCTTGTAAAGATTCATTTGTTTGGAAAACTTCGTAAAAGGGAGGTAGCAAGGTGCAGAAAGTAAGGAATATGTTACTAGTACGAACTGGTATTGTCACTGCAATCGTTTTGCTTGCTCTGGTAATACTGGTTCCTGCCACAGGCGATGCTGCCGGTGATGCAGCAAGGGGTGAGAAGGTGGTTAAAAGCAGAAAATTAGGTAACTGTATGGCCTGCCACTTTATTCCTGATATGGAATTCCCCGGCAATATCGGTCCCAATCTTGTGGAATCGATGAAGAACTATTCTCGGGAAGACAGGCAAATGGTATGGCAGTGGGTATGGGATGCCAGGGCATACAATCCCGATACTATCATGCCGCCATTTGGTCCAAACAAGATTCTTACCAAACAACAGATTGAGGATGTTGTCGAATACCTTTATAGCTTAAAGAATTACAACAAAAGATGACTATAGGAGGAAGTTATGGAGAAAGGAAAAAAAGGTAACAATATCTCAAGAAGAGATTTTATAAGAGCAACGGGACTTACCTGTGCTGCTTTGGTGA
>JALUAR010000006.1 GCA_027050975.1 Thermodesulfovibrio sp. | reverse complement strand
CTATAATCTGTTGCATTATGGAGACAAGGCAACGATCGCCTTTTTATCACTGGCGCAACTCTTTTTTGTTATACTCCTATTCATCCTTCTTGGGTGGTTGAGCAAAAGGGTGGCAAGATGATTCATATCGGTTCCTGTGTAGCGAGAAAAGAGAAGCATTTTAGATTGGAAATTAATGATCTACGTTTTGAAAAAGGGTATAAATATTTTATCATAGGTGCATCAGGCAGCGGTAAAAGTACTCTGATACGATCGATATTGGGACTTGAAGAGTGTGAAGGATTCATCTGTAAAGAGGAAAATGAACAGCATATTGTGCAAAGTGATCCTCTTTATAAAAAAGGGTTGATGTATCTTTCTCAGGAGTTTGCCTTGTGGGATCACTTGAGTGTTGAAGAGCATATCAATTTTACACTCTCCAAAGGAAAGTCACTCAAACAGCAGGAGCAGACCGATTATTATATAGCTTTGGTCAATCTTGAACACCGTAATAAACAAAAGCCCCATACCCTTTCAGGAGGAGAGAAACAGCGTCTGGCACTCTCTCGTGCATTGGCCGCCAAACCCGATTATCTTTTTCTGGATGAACCTTTTGCAAATATCGATATCGTGCAGGCAGATATGCTTATGCGTATGCTTGAAAGCGAACAGAAAAAAGAGGGCTTTGGAATGATCAAAGTGACACACCACTTTGTAGGAATTAAAGATATTCATAGTATGATTATTGTTTTAGAAGAGGGAAAAGTTGCATTTCAAGGCACGTATTCACAGATACAAGAGCATACATTCTCCCCTTGGATTCAAAGATGGAAGGAACTGCTGCCGTGAAAATGTTATGGGTCATACTAAGCACTACACTGTTACTTTTCCCCTCGGAATATCAAAGTCACTATCCCTATGAGAGTGATACGATTCTAACCTCATGGCTGATCAAGCGTTATGTTGACAAAGATGCTATGTTTAGATCGCTCCCCAAGTCAGTTAAAATCAATAAAGAGCATGCGATTAATACACCCACTTCTCCCTTTAGGCGTAATGCCAGATATACTGCCTATGAAATGGCAAAAAGACACTATAGCATATCTGATAAGTGCAGTGACTCTTTGGTGCGGGTAATCAAAGTGTTGGAGATGATGCCGTGGAAAAAACATGAATATGAAGATATCCTGGCATTTGAAGAGGGGTTGGTACCTCTTTTCCCTCAAGAGACAGGCGAAACTGATCTAAGTAAAGTGTTTGCGTATATTGATCAATACTGCAAGGAATTAGAATGAAACATTTTATCTATTTAATAAGCATAACAGGCATATTGCTTGCGGCAACACCTCCACTCTCTTTTATCGCTTTGGAAGATGATACATGGAGCATTGTAGTGTGTGAAGATATGCAGCACTGCCAAGCGATCCAAACAGAGCAGGAACCAAGAACTTACGACTATAATTTTCAAAACGGAGATCTTGTTTATATCGCTTCAGATAAAAGTGTCAGAGTGATCCATAACCAAACAGAAAAACAGATCATTCAGAGTGAAAAAGATGCTTATACGGAGCCCTCTTTTATAAACGGAGGTGCAGAAATCATGCTTGTGCAGCTTATAAACGGTAACAGTAAAAAGACCAAAGTGATCACTGCAGATCTGAATGGTATAAAAGTACGTACTTTGGTTTCGCAATATTCTACGGCTCTTGAGCCCTACAGTCCGGATGGAGAGCAGGTCTATTATGCCAATGTCTCCTGTGTGGATGGATGCGGCAAGATCATTCAGGAGATTTGGCACAAAGATACGATCACAGGGGTGGCAAATCAGCTTACACTGCTCAATACACTTTCTCATCAACCTCGTCTTGACAAAGAGAAGAAGATGATCTATTTCAGTTCGGTAAAAGCGGGAAATTACCATATTTGGAAATACGACCTTAAAAACAGATCCGTTGAACAGGTGACCTTTGGAGATGTGACAGACGGATTCCCGTCTCCATATAAAGAAGGCCTTCTCTTTTTAAGAAGAACAGGGAACAGAGTAACGCTTATGCAGCTTGGCAGTAAAGGCGACCTGCAGGAACTTAAGCTTCCTAAAGCCTATCAAAAAATTAGAAATTTAAAGGTGAAACAATGATAAAACTATTCTTGGCATTACTTGTGGGAGGTTCTCTGTTTGCAGGTGAACTTTTAACTCTTCAACCATACAGATCGAATGAGTTTTCTCCAGCCCTGGGGCAAACCTTTTCTATTCCTTTTATTTTAAAAGAGGATGCGAAAGTAAAGATTGATATCTACACACCGGATAATAATCTGATCAAAACACTCAGTGGTGATATGAAAAAAGGTGAACGTTCTTTAACATGGGACGGTAAGGACAAAAAAGGAAGTGTCGTTCCCGATGAAGCATACAATATTGTAGTTACAGCACAAAACAGTAAAGGCAGTGAAATTATCGATCCTCGCAAAACAGGAGGTGTGGTATTAAAGGATCTGCACACAAAAATCGATAAATTCGGCAATATCAACTACAGGCTCTCCTCCCCTGCGAGGGTGCTGGTAAGAGCTGGCATAGAGAATGGTCCGATGCTTCGTATGATATCAAACTGGGTGCCTAAGAACAGAGGGAAGATCAGGCAGCGCTGGAATATGAGGGATGCAGACAATCTGGTGGATATCTCTACCTTGCCGTTTGGGATCACTGTGAGTGCTTTCACTCTGCCTGACCATACGATCATCACTACGAATAACAAAAAAACTGATTACTATACATATTTTAAACAAAATAATTTATCATGCAATACTCTACCCAAAACTGAACAAAAATTAAAAAGGGATGGTCAGCCCATCTCTAAACATTACTATATGTGCCGTATTATGGATCGTGATCCAAGATTGTATCTGACGCTTCCGGATGCTCAAAAAAATGATCAAAACCTTTCTGTATTGCATAACGGAAAACAGACACTGGTCAAGGTGTCCATGCATCCGGAAGATGAAGCTATACTGGAAAAATCAAAGTATGAAGTAAGTTTTTTCATTGACTTTGAATTCGCTTCCGAAGAGGAATTGGGATACATGCCCATCAAATGGAATTTCATGCCCAATGCACTAAGCGAAGGCAAGCATATTTTAACAGTAAACGTTTCAAGTTTTACCGGGCAGGTAGGATTAAAAAGTTACCAGTTTGTAATAAAATAATATCATTATTCTATAGAATCAAAAGAAAAGATAAGCTATACTTAAGAAACTATTATAAAAAGAGGGGGATTCTTATGATGAAAGCTGTGCTGATGAAGCCTGTATTGTTCCTTGCTGCACTGTTTCTTTTAACAGGGTGCAATGTGGAGGTGGAAACAAATATTCCTGAAGGTGCTTCTCTTACAGAGAATAATCAAACTATCATATTTGAAACTGACGACCATAAGGCAAAAAAAACTCTCGATCTTGACAAGAGAGTCCTGACAGTTAATGGTATTGACAGAACAGTGGATACGACAGTTGAAAACAAAAATCCCTGGGAGAGGGACCCCCTCCGTGTTATTTACCAGCCGGTAATACCAAGACTTTTACCCGAGGGGGATGTAACGATAAAACTTACTGTACCTTCCCGAAAAAGATTCGGGTTCGGTACCAAGTCTTTCAGTAAAGAGCTGCACGTTTTTGTAGACACACTGGCACCAATCATAGAAGCTTCCTTCCCGGAGAACAATACAACGATCAACGATGAACTTGCTATGCTTAGCTATAGTGTAGAGGATACCGGGTCCGGTATTGATATTTCAACATTAAGTATTGTCATAAATGGAGAAGATGCTACAGCTTTGGGCTCCATTAATGATAATAACCTGACCATTCAGCCTACACAGGATTTTGCATTACCCGAAGGAAATATTACAGTCTCCATAACCCTGGCAGACAATCTTGGAAACACTATCAGTAAAATCTTTAACTATATTGGCAGTTATGATGAAATTCCTCCAAGTGTGGTCATGCTTTCTCCAGGCGCAGGAACGATCATCTCTGACCCTTTGACCACGCTGGTCTTTGATGTGCATGATGACATCAATGGATCGGGCCTGGATGAAGGCTCTGTGCAGATCACCTTTACGGAGAGCAACAACACCTATGCTTTAGTGCCGGATACAAACAACAGTACATACAGTTATTTTCCGTCAGAGGCTGATCCTCTTCCGTTTGGAAATGTAGTCTTTAGTATTTATGCAAAAGACAAGTCAGGCAATGAAGTCACTGAACCGTTCAGTATTTTCGTACAAGAGAAGAATGTACTGAGTGCAATACCGTTGGCATCACCAAGCACTGCATATGCACCGGCAACCATACGATTCAGTCCTCAAGTGACTACAGATAATGCAATTCAACGATACTATTGGGATTTCAACGGGGATGGTTCATATGAGCGTAGTGACATTACGGCAAACAGTTATACCTGGCAATATACTGTACCGGGTGATTACAATGTGACATTGAAAGTTGTTGATGTAAACAACGAGGTGATCATTGGAAGTACCATCGTACATATTCTCAATACTCCTCCTCAGGTAACAGTTGAGTCCTCACCGTCCAATGGTGCTATTCCGTTAACGGTGAACTTTACCGTTACAGCCAATGACAGTGACGGCATTGTCCTGTATGAATGGGACTTTGACGGTGACGGGATCTATGATTATAATTCGACTACATCAGGTGATACTTCTTATACCTATACTACGGAAGGTGTTTTCAATGCACAGCTTCGTGTGACCGACAGCAGAGGTGCAACTGCACTTTACACCACGCCGACTACCAAAGTGCTTGCATCCTCGGAAGGTTCACCAAGTGTGACGGCTTCAGGCTCTCCGCTTACAGGAAATGCGCCATTGGGTGTGAGCTTCTCTGCAACTGCAACAGATCCGCAAGATAAAGGATTTGCCCTTTATGAGTGGGATTTTGACGGAGATGGAGTATACGACTATAACAGTACTGCTTCTGCTGCAACCAGTTTCACTTACGTGGAAGCCGGAGCATTCTACCCCCGCATTAGAGTGACGACTACAGACGGAAGAACAACCTATGATGCACTGGAAGTGATCGTAAACCAAAGTGTCTCTCTTTCTGTCATAACTGATACCATAGATGTCTTGCAAAGCGAGACAACAACCATTCATACTACGACTACAGCTAAATCACAGATGAAAGTGGTGATGGAAGATAGAGACTATAATGTGATCAGGATCGTTCAGGACTGGACGATTCGTGATGCAGGAAGCTATGATGATGTCTGGGACGGTACGGATGCAAGCGGAAATCTCGTAAAAGAGGGAGACTATTATGCCGTACTGCTTTATAAAGTAGGCAATGAGATCAAAAGACTCGATCTGCGTGACAGTTCGGGCGGAACCAGGTATAATCCGTACAGAACGGAAAACCCCAGAAGTTTTGCACCATACGATAACCGTCCGATGAAGATCAACTTTACACTCTCAAGACCTTCTGAGGTAGTCTCTTTTATCGGATATGATTATACAGATACAAGAATTGTAACGCTCAGAAGCCGTGAAGTACTTGGAAAAGGAACCTATACGGATACCTGGAATTCGCTCAATGATGAAGGTGCCTATATTCTTCCTCCGCCAAACAGATGGTTCCTGTATGGTGTCTGGGCATTTACTTTGGCAGATAATGCAGTCTATGTCAAAAGTGGTGCGCATGTTAGTGCGATTATGGCAACCCCTCCTATCTATACACCTGACTCCCATGAAGAAGATGGAAAACAGGCAACCCTGAAAATACATTTCAATCTCAATAAGGAAGCTACCATTGAGTTGGAAGTCTTTGATGCGACAGAAGGTGTTCCTGTCGCAACAAGAACGTTTGCAAATGTTCCGGCAGGAGATCAGATCGTTGAGTTCGATGGAAAAGACAACAACGGTGTCTATTTGCATCCAGGCAAATATTCGGTGGGAATCAGAGCGGTAGATGAGAACGGTTACCGTTCTATGATGGAATATACCATAACAAGAATCCATTACTAGGAGGGGAAAGAGATGCAACGATTGAAAAAACAATTTAAACGTACAGGTGCAATGCTGCTGATGGGTCTTTGGGGAACAGGGGTTCTTGTGGCTATGGATGTCCCGACCTACTATGATGTAGATATCAGATCTATGGAGATCAGTATAGAAGGTTCCAAAGAAGTTCTGGCATGCCTCAAAAGCGGATGTCCTCTTCAGGAACAGTATGCCCTGGATGATACGATACAGCAAAACCTGAGAGATCTTTTTGCAAGCGTAGGCTCAACACCCTCCAAACATGCCGGGTTCTATATGAAGCATCAAAAAGAGGTGCAGGAGTATTATGAGAACAACACAACCCTGCAGGAAACCTATGCACAACTTAAAACACAACTTGAAGCCGTAAACAGTGAAATTAAAACACTAAGGGAGGAGCAGAAATGAAAACACTACTAAGGTCTTTACTATTGGGAGTATTTTTGCTTCTTGTACCAAATACCCTAACTGCCTATAACAACTCATGGAGTAGTCATGAGGATGTTACTAAGCCCTGTCCCGGTCCCGGATGTGATGAAAAGTGCAAAAGCCCATGTGGATGTAATCCTGATGGTTCTGAGAAATCATGTGATTGCAATCCTCCTTCTAATTGCTGTGTTAATTTAGGCGGTGGACCATCAGGCGGTCCGTCGGGCGGTTCTTCTTGGGGACCTTTCGGTGCTGTTGGAGGAAAGACAGGATCTCCTGTCTATTTGCAATCGGGCTTTTTTACCTGGGGTGAGACGGATATCTCCTTGGTCTCAAAGCCTACGCTTAAACTGACAAGAAACTATACCGCCTTCGATCCGCATGTAGGGCTTTTTGGAAACAGCTGGATCAGCGGCTTTGAGAGACTCTTTATTAAGACCGTCAAATACACCAAAGATACTCTTGATGTCAGAAGTGCTCAAACCTATTATATCCTAAGACAGGCTGACGGCAGTAGATTCTATTATCAGTATGATGAGAACAACCAATCTTTTATCGATATGGGGAACTTGAGAGTCGAGGTGCATAAAGTCGATGAACATACCGTAACACTCACATATGCCAATGGAATGGTAGAGACTTACACTGACGGCTACCTGAGTCAAAGAGAAGACAAAAACGGCAATAAACTTATTCTTACATATGATGATGCAAAACTACTCCAAGAGGTAAAAAGCGGTAGTGCAACACTGACATTTGCTTATAATTCAAATGGATTTGTCGCCCAAGCAACCGATCAGAGCGGTAGAAACTGGCAATACACCTATGATGAAAACGGAAACCTTACAGAGGTAACCAATCCGGCAGGAGGCACAAGAACATACACTTACACCTCCTATAAACAGGATTTCGATGCCTATGTTGCTTATCTTATTACTGATGTCACTGATGCTGAGGGCAAATCTATTATCCATGTGACCTATGACGGATTGGGAAGAGTGTACAGCTATACACAAGGCGAGTTGACCTATACCTACAACTATCAAAATGCCAATACCGTTAGCAAAACGGATAACAATGGAAATACGATCACCTATACTCTTAATGACAGCGGCTTTATCACTAAAGTAGTAGATCCTGCCAGCAGCAGTGTCGA
>JALUAR010000005.1:5517-7635 GCA_027050975.1 Thermodesulfovibrio sp. | reverse complement strand
TAAATGAAGTTTGCCTCTGTGGGCACATAACTAAGCCCCAGACGTTCAAATTCACGGTAAAGGAACTCCTTGCCTTCCATGTTAACCTGAACAGATCTCTTCAGATGCTCCTCGTCCTGAAGGGCTGCCTTTGCAGCAACCTGTGCCGGAGTATTTGTGTTAAAGGGCTCTCTTAACTTGTTCATCTCCAGAGCTATCTCAGGCTGGGTGATACCGTAACCTATCCTGAGCCCTGCAAGGCCATATGCCTTTGAAAATGTCCTGAGGATCAGTATCTCTCTTCCCTGTTGAAGATACTCCAGAGTATTAGGGTATCGCTCATCGGTAACATACTCATAATATGCCTCATCCACCACTACCAGAACACCCTCCGGCACCTGTTTCATGAACTCTGCAAACTCCTCTGCAAAGTTTATCGTACCTGTTGGGTTGTTCGGATTTGCCACAAAGACGATCTTCGTCTTATCCGTAATAGCCTTAGCCATCCCTTTAAGGTCATGACGGTAGTCAATAAGCGGCACCTGCACAGCCTTTGCCCCGATTGACTGTACAGCCATGGGATAAACCACGAATGAGGGTGTTGCCATCACCGCCTCATCCTCGGAGGTCATAAATGTCCTTACGGCAATATCTATCAGTTCGTTTGATCCGTTACCAAGAATCAAACATTCCTCTTTTACACCAAGCCTTTCGGCAAGTGCCTCTTTCAGGTAATATCCTCCGCCGTCAGGATATCTGTTAAGTCCCAGAAGAATCTCCCTTACTGCCTCCACAGCCATAGGTGAAGGACCCAGGGGGTTTTCATTGGATGCAAGCTTTATTGCCTCCTTGATGCCCAATTCCCGTTCAAGCTCCTCAACCGGCTTACCGGGAATGTAGGGCTTTATTGATCGCACATATTCGGGTGGTCTGATCATAGCTCGTCAACTCCTTTGTTCATAACATCGCTTTTGGGATACGACCCAAGTACTTTAAGAAAGATACAATACTTCTCGACCTTTTTGAGTGCTTTTTTCACCTTCTCATCATCTATATGCCCCTCAAGGTCTATGAAAAATATATATTCCCAGGCCTTTCGCTTTGAGGGTCTTGATTCGATCTTTGTAAGGTTGATCTTCTCCTTGTAAAAGGGAGTGAGCACCTCAAAGAGGGCTCCGGGCTTGTCCTTTATGGAAAGCATTATGGATGTCTTGTCTTTTCCGGTGGGAGGTGGAAACTCGTGTGATATAACGAGAAACCGGGTGTAGTTGTTTTTATTATCCTCAATGCTGCGTTTTATGATCTTGAGGTCATACATCTTTGCAGCAAGGTCACTTGCTATGGCTGCACCCTCATCATCCCGGGCAGCAAGCTCTGCAGCACGGGCTGTACTGGATGCATCCACAATCTTTACATCCGGCAGGTTTCTTTCAAGCCATTTTCTGCATTGTGCAATTGCCTGGGGATGAGAGTATATCTTTTTCACCTTTTTTATATCTCCGCTCAAGGACATAAGGTTATGGGTAATCTCCAGCATTATCTCCGCAGATACCTTCAGGTCCACATCCATAAACATATCGAGGGTATAGCTCACAACACCCTCATTTGAGTTCTCAATGGGCACCACTCCATAGTCTGCTGTTCCCTCCAGAACCGCCTCAAAGACATCCTTTATGCTATCAACAGGGATGATCTTTGCAAAGGAACCAAAATGGCGTTGCGCAGCCAGGTGTGTAAATGTGGCAAGAGGACCAAGACATGCAACCTTAAGAGGCTCCTCCAAAGACAGAGAGGCAGACATTATCTCTCTGAAGATTATCCTCAGGGCATCATTGGGGAAAGGCCCCTTGTTCAGTTTCTTGAGCCTCTCTATTATCTCATGCTCTCGCTGAGGCACATAGAACTTTTCCGATTTTCCACGCTTGATCTCTGCGATCTTCAGGACAACTTCTGCCCTCTCGTTAAGGAGCTTCAGAATCTCCTCATCAATTCTGTCAATCTCTTTACGTAGCTTTTTAAGGTCTTTCATGTTGTTTAACCACCGAAGAATTAATGTTAAAAAATCTAACAGATTTCCCGGTATTTTTGCAAATCTTCAGTCGAATCCCGAAATTGCCGATTCACTTATCAGTCTAATCC
>JALUAR010000005.1:0-5507 GCA_027050975.1 Thermodesulfovibrio sp. | reverse complement strand
TCTTTATATCTCCAATCCCCTTCACCCTCATCTCTGCACGCTTCTTGTATTGCCGAATAATTCCTTTGACCTCAATGGTCCTGCCCCAAAACATCCCTTCCAGATCCATACCCCTTGTAGCAGGTGTCTTGATAATCACCACAGCGAAATTTCTGGGATTTCTGTAATCAGCCTCACTGTTGAGATAAACCCTGTCTCCTGTGTCATGAACTTTTCTCACAAATAACCGCACCGTCGCGATCTTTCCAGTAAAGAGCACAGCATCCCAGGGGCAAATCCTCCCTGCCGAAGCACAGCCCTGAAGAAAAGAAAGGTTTTTGATATAGTTTTTCAGCCAGCGCAGGTAAGCCTTTCCGTTCCAAAGGCCGAGAGAGTTCTGCCTTGCCTGTCTCTGGAGAAAGCGGAAATCCTTCAGATACTGAAAGGGCTGGAGTGTAAAGACAAAGCCATAGCCATTACGGACTATTTCTCTGTTAATGAAGGTATTTTTAATGTAGACATAGCGGAGAAGGCGGCCGTATTTGTCCCTGTCAATCGTCAGGTCCCTGTCGCGCCTGAGGCAGACCCTTTTACCCTCTATAGCCTTTTTAAGGAATCGCTTTGCCTCAAAGGCGAACCACTGGACTTCACTTCTGGGGTCAACACTCTCTGGTGTGTCCACACCAAGAAGCCTCACCCTCTCGCCGCTGTCAATAACAAAGGTATCACCGTCAATCACCCGCTTTACCCGGTGATATTCACAGCCTGAACCGACAACGTGAGATGGGAGTAATAGACAGAGAAAAAATACTGTCAGTATCGCCTTGCCAACTCTTTTCAATGGCCTTCGACTATCCGGATTAGATTATGCCCAGATCGTACGATAACGAACAATCGCTGGAAGGGGTGGTATGATGGAGTCTGAACGGATTTGAATTTTTCATAAAACTCACCTGGAGGGTGAGTTGAAAAATTCCCTCGGAGGCGGACAGGGATGTCCGCCGAGAATGATGTGCAAGACTCCATCATACCACCCCTTTGCAACCTTTTCACAGGTTCACAGGATTCGATAATATAAATCTGGCAGCTCATAAATTTAGCGTAAAGTCCAGCAGAGTTTTTTCTCCCTCGCCTCCTCCACCACTTTTCTCTTTTCTTCATACCCCTTCTTCCCCATCATTCCGTAAGTAAAGTTTTTCCCTTCCTCCACTCCTGGCTGATTAAATGGGTTTATTCCAAAGAGAAAGCCCACAAGGGCAGTAACGATTTCAAAAAACATGAAGATCTGACCAAGATGATAAGGATCGATTGCAGGAATATGAACGGTAAGGTTCGGCCTTGATGCCTTGGCAAGGGAAAGCTCTGTAGCCTCCTCTTCCGCCTTTATAAGCTCCGAAAGGGTGTGACCTGAGAGATAATTCAACCCTTCCATATCCTCAAAGACAAGGGGAATCTTCATGTCTGCTCCATAGTCCTCAACCCTTAGGAAGATAACGACCTTATCCTCCGGTCCTTCCATCCATAACTGCAACTGGGAGTGCTGGTCGGTTGTACCAACGGAAGGATAAGGAGTAAGCCCGAGACCAAGCTTTCCAAGGCTTTCTGCCCAGAGCTGGCAGAACCACTCGGAAAAGGATTTAAGGCCATCGGCATAAGGAATAAAGACATCTATTGTTCTTCCGCTTTTGGTACCAAGCAGATAAAGCGCAGATGCCAGTATCATTGCAGGATTCTTCCAGACTTCCTCTTCAAGGCATCTCTCTCTAACGTCTCTTGCTCCCTTCAGCAGTTCCTTTGAGTCCACTCCTATCACCTCTGCCGTGAGAAGCCCCACAGGACTGAGCACAGAGTATCTGCCAACCACACCGGGGGCAATCTCAAGGGAGTCAAGCTGAAATCTCCTGACAATCTCTCTGAGGTTCCCCTTTTCCGGATCTGTCGTGGCAATAAACCTCTTTGCCTTATCCTTGCCAAGGAGCTTTTCCATCTCCTCCCATAGAATCATAAAAGATGCAGCGGTCTCTGCTGTACTGCCTGACTTTGTTATCACATTCACTGTTGTCTTCTTAAGGTCTATGACGGAGAGTATAGCAGACAGAGTCCTGGGATCAACATTGTCATAAATAAAAATACGAGGCTTCTTCCTCAAATTATGCAACGGACTCAGCGCCTCGACGATAGCCCTTGGCCCCAGAGCCGAACCACCAATTCCCAAAAGCAGAAAGTTCTCGGAGTCATTCTTTATTTTAACTGCCAGATCTTTAATCTTCTCGGTATCCTGCTCGGGAAGATCAAGAAAGGCGAGTTCTTCCCACTTCCGATCTCTGATCTGTTTCAGTGCATCAGTGATGCGAGGCCTGAGATCCTCAATCTCTCTCTCGGTCAGGCCCTTGTCTCCGATAACCTCATCCATAACATTTGCAAAATTCAGCGAAAGCATATTGACCTCCTGATAACGCAGATTTTTCCATCAAAACATGTCACCCTTTCCTTTCCAGTAAGGACTCATCAAATCCTCAAAGGCGGTAATTGCAGCAACAGAGCCCTGCGAGACTGCCGTAACGATCTGCTTTATACCGCCTGTAACATCTCCCACTGCATAGACCCCTGGCATCGAGGTCCTCTGTCTTTCATCCACCACTATATAGCCCTCTTCAGTGAGTTTAAGACCAATCTGTTTGGCAAGGCCGTTCACAGGCTCATAACCTATCGCAATAAAGACCCCGTCAACATCCATGATATAGGATCTGTCCTTCTTCAGATCCCTTAAACGGACTGCATTAACCACTGCCTCTCCCATGATCTCCTCAACCACTGTATTATACAGAACGGGAATTCTTCTCTCTTTCAGGTTCTCCTGCAGTCGTGCCTCTGCCCTCAGGGTCTGCCTTCTGTGAACGAGGGTTACATCCACTCCGATGCTTTCCAGATAAAGCGCCTCGGTAACAGCAGAGTTTCCTCCTCCGACCATAATCACTTTTTTGCCGTCACGGAAGAAATACCCGTCACATGTAGCGCAATAACTTACTCCTCTACCAAAGAACCTCTTTTCTCCGGGCACCCCGAGCCTTTTGTGTTCCGCACCAGTAGCCAATACCACTGCCTTTGCCTGATATTTATTGGCTGTTGTCTTGATATTGAAAAGCCCCTTCCTGGTTCTTTTAATCTCCAGCACCTCTTCACCCTGGTGGATCTCCGTGTACTGAAGTGCCTGCTGAGCCATCATATCCATTAATACCTTACCTGGAATCCGGGTATAACCAGGATAGTTCTCCACAACCGGTGTAACAGCCACCTGACCACCTATATTTGCCCTCTCAAGCACAATGGTACTAAGGCCTGCCCTTTCTGCGTATATTGCTGTGGTAAGCCCTCCCGGACCTGCTCCTACAATTACAAGATCCCTCTTTATGACTCCCCTCCTAACAGAAGGAAGTTTCATCTCTACAGGGGCTCCGCTAAAGAGGGAATCAACAAAGACCTCCTCCGGCTGAAGCCCTGTTGCCACTATGTTTCCGTTAACCACAGTCTGTGGAACAGAAACCACAGAGAATCGCTCGGCAAGGACCCTGTTTTCATAAATCTCCACAATCCGGACGGATACCTTCTCAGGCTGCTCTACAGCAGCAGAAACGGCATAACCTACCTGCTGGGGACAGTAAGGACAGGTTGGACTGACAAATACCATCACCTCTCTCTGTTCATCCAGTTCTTTCAACCGTTTTCTTGACTCTTCCGCCAGCATGCCTTGACCATGAGATACCATAACGATTGCAGCAATCAGTGACCTCCCCTCCTCACCTGCAGGTGCTCCAAGGAATCGGATGTCATACTCTCCGGGATTTATTATGAGAACAGGAGATGTGGTAATATCATACCTTTTTGCCTCTTTGCTATCTGCCCGGTGATGCTTATAATCTATTCTATGACTCAGCTTTGACAATTCTCTGCAGAGTTTTTTTGCATATTCATTAAATTTGTCATTGACACCACTTTTTGTAAAAAGAAGAAGGCGAACATCCCTTTTCAGAGAAGCAAACTCTTTTTTCAATACTTCTTTGACATCATCCGTAAGAACAGGTTCCATATAAGCCCTCCTCAAAATTATAAGTGTTAATATTCATTATAACTCTTATCCTCTTTTTTTCCAACTCTACCATAACAGAATTAATCTGTAGTATAATGCATCTATCCAAACCACAAGCCCCGGAGGTGATTTATGGCAGAAAAGGCATACCCGGAGATACCGCCTACAAGGGGAGATGACCTTCATAACCTTGAGATAATTGATGAGGCTGACCTTGTCCTCTTCATGGCGGGAAATCAGTTTATGGTAATGGATGAACTCCTCAGGACATTCCAGAAGAAGCATCCCGAGGTTAAAAAGATATTTTACGAAACCCTGCCTCCAGGGCTGGAGCTTAAGCAGATCATCTCCGGAGGCGCCCTTTTTAAGAGCAGACTCATACCCGGAAACCCGGATGTCTATACCGCTGTAACAGAAGATGCAATGGCAGAACTCCGGAGGCTCGATCTCATCACCTCATATCACGTGTATCTCCATAACAGAATAGTCCTCATGACAGTCAAAGGCAACCCCAAAGGAATCAAATCAGTCCGGGACCTTGGCAGAGACGACATAATAATCTCACAGCCCGGTGCAATGGAAGACATTACCAAATATATAATTGATATGTATGAACGTGCAGGAGGCAAGGCTCTGGTGCATCGGATTATGGAGGAAAAGAGGGCTGAGGGCACAACCATCTTCACCATAGTTCATCACAGAGAAACACCTCTAAGGCTGCGGAAAGGCACCGTTGATGTGGGGCCTGTATGGGCAACAGAGGCTGTGTATGCTGAAAGACAAGGGCTGGAGATTGATGTAATAGAACCAGGGGAACGGATAGATCAGAGAAACAGGGTGAATTATTACATTACAAAACTCAACAATGCGCCTAATCCCGAAAATGCTGATAAGTTCATCAACTTTATACTCTCTGATGAGGCACAGAAGATTTACAAAAGTTATGGCTTCGTTCCACATCTAAAGGTATGAATTCTTCGGTTTATGATTTACATCATTATCTCAGTCTACAGAGTTTGTTATAATACATTTACAGAGAAAGAACTATAATAAAAAGGAGGTTTTTGCTGATGCTTGACAGAAACAAAGTAGAAGAGGTAATCAACAGAATAAGACCGGCTCTGCAGAGAGACGGAGGAGATGTTGAACTTGTAGAGATAACAGAAGACAATGTTGTAAAGGTTAAGCTTGTAGGTGCCTGTGGCACTTGTCCGATGTCAATAATGACTCTTAAAGGTGGTATAGAGGCAACACTAAAGCAGGATATTCCAGAGGTTAAGGCTGTAGAGGCTGTTTAATTGGGGTATTCCAAAAAGGGGCTGTCCACCAAACTGTGTAAATTGTTAAACTACGAAAACACAGGAGGTGGACAATGGAGAGAAAGAAGAAGGCCCCAAAGCCAGAGGAAGTAAGAGCCCGCATTAAGGAACTGGTACAACAA
>JALUAR010000004.1 GCA_027050975.1 Thermodesulfovibrio sp. | reverse complement strand
ACCATCCTGCAAACCTCCTTTCTTGGATTCTGGATGCTAAATCCTTAAGGTTTAAGGGATGGTTGCCCTCTTTGTCAATTATGAGGAAACAATACCCTTTCGTGTAGATTATTTTTGAGGAATGTCGCAGAATTTACAAAAATCACTTTTTTGTTATATAATATTTTTGCACGACCCATCTCCGCCCCCTCGAGATCGGGTCTTGGCTCCCATCTCTTTCCCTCCGGGGATGGGAGCCCCCTCCAAAAACCTTTAATATATCGAAGGCTTCCATGGTCACCCCCTTGGATTGAAAAGTAAAGATTTGCTATGATAAAAAAGTTTTAAAATTATCAATTTAAATCAGAGGAGGCAGAGATGATTAATGTAACCGTTGCAGGGGCTGCCGGGAGGATGGGAAGCAGAATAGCTGCACTCTGCATAGAACATCCTGAGATAAAGCTGGTTGGTGCCTTTGAGCGGAAGGGTCATGAAAAGATCGGTGAGGATATAGGAACTATCACAGGTAAGGGACATCTGGATATCCCCATTGTGGATGATATCCGTGCCGTTATCGATAAAACAGATGTTCTCATTGATTTCACCTCTGTCGGATCAACGCTTCATAATCTGAAGGTTGCGGTAGAGGCAAAAAAGGCAATGGTCATCGGAACCACGGGATTTGGCAAGGAGGATTTGGGAGAGATAAAGGCTCTTGCCCAGAACATACCCTGTGTAATGGCTCCCAACATGTCAGTAGGCGTTAATCTATTATTCAAAATCCTTGCTGATGTGGCAAAGGTACTTGGTGATGATTATGATATTGAGATAATAGAGGCCCACCATCGTATGAAGAAGGATGCCCCTAGTGGAACGGCGTTAAAAATGGCTCAGGTTGTTGCCGAAGCTCTCGGTCGTAACCTTGAAGAGGTGGCAATATACGCAAGAAAAGGCCTGATTGGTCAACGCAGCAGTAAGGAAATCGGAATTCAGAGCATCCGTGCCGGCGACATAGTTGGTGAACATACGGTGCTTTTCGGAGGACTCGGTGAGAGAATAGAGATAACCCACAGGGCATCAAGCAGGGACACCTTTGCCAGAGGTGCGGTAAGAGCAGCCTTGTGGATCTATGGCAAGGAGCCAGGACTCTACGATATGCTCGATGTCCTGAATCTCAAGTAATCAAGCAATAAATGTTAAAAAGTTTCAAAACATATTGACTTTTAGACTGACCAGTCAGTATCATAAAGAAAAAAGATAGGAGGTCAGTCATGTCCGAGAAGAAATTTATCTTTATACTGAACCACTCTTTTGACAAACCGGATGTTGCAGCCGGAGCCATGCAGCTTGCTGCCAACATGAAGGCATTTGATATTGAGTTGGATTTCTTTCTGATTAACGAAGGGGTTATGCTGGCAAAGAAGGGCTTTGCCGAAACAATAACCTGGCAGAAAAAAGACGGTTTTTCTCCGCTGCCGGAACTGCTTAAGACCCTTACAGAGGATTTCGATGTAAAATTCTATGTC
>JALUAR010000003.1 GCA_027050975.1 Thermodesulfovibrio sp. | reverse complement strand
GCTTCATGGTGAGACCCTTGAAAGCCATGCCCTTCATCTGTTTCTCCTTGCACTGCCTGATTACTACAGAAAAGCATCCTTTGTTGAGCTTTCAAAGGAGGCTCCGGAGATCGTCTCCCTGGGATTCAGGCTTAAACGGCTGGGTAACAGGATTCAGGAAACCGTAGGTGGCAGGGCAATACACCAGATAACTCCTGTTGTGGGAGGGATGAGCGCTCTGCCTCCTCTGAGTAAGTTAGAATCAATTGCCGAAGAGGCAGACTCTTTAATAGATAAAACCTATGAGACTTTAAAAGATATTCCCAGATTAGAGTTAACCTCACTGGCTCAGGTGAAAAACTGGGTCTCCCTTTCAGGAAAGGAGTACGAATATACAGGCGGAGATATTCTGATTAATGGAAAGGAAAGGTTGGGGGTAGGGGAGTTCAATAAGAGGTTCCATGAGTCCTCCCTTCCTCCTTCATATACAAAGCATACCCTTCTTGACAATGAAAAAACCTTTATGGTAGGGGCTCTTGCAAGGGTGCTGAATAATGCCGGCAAACTTAAAGGGAAGGCCAAACTGCTTTGTAAGGAGCTTGATCTTTCCACACAGCGCAGTACATTCATGAACAATCTTGCCCAAGCTGTGGAGCTTTTATTCTCTCTGGAACGGGTCAGGAAGATAGCATATAGCCTGACAAAGGCAGAACTCCCTGGTGAGGAAGGGATTGTTTCAGATTTCACTCCAGGTGCAGGTACCGGAGTGGCAGCCATTGAGGCACCAAGAGGGCTTCTTCTTCACACATACACCTTTGATGAGAAAGGCTATGTTCTTGACGGAGATATAATTACTCCAACGGCACTTAATCTGTCGGAGATGGAGAGGACCCTTATGGAGATGGCACGGCATCTGCTCAAAGAAGGGGTTCAAGAACTGAAACCGGCTCTGGAGACACTGATACGTGCCTTTGACCCCTGCATTTCCTGCTCTGTTCACATGTTAGAGGTGTAACAATGCCCCCTCAGGGCTGCTATTTGCCTTTGATAGCAGGGTTTTGGGATAATAATATATTATGAAAAAGGTTTATATTCGGAGCTGGGGATGCCAGATGAATTTATTACACGACTGGTTAGAGCATTGAAAGAAATGTCTATGAAAAAAGGTAAATAATTATAACCTATTGATTTTAAAAGATAATTAGCTTACTTTGATCTATTTTCCAAAAGGGCATTTTGGATATCTACATTCTTTACAGTTAAGACAGAGTCCACCATGTCCCATTTCTGCTAAATCTTCTCTACCTATATACTCACCTGAAAGAAGCCTTGGAAGTATAAGGTCAAAGATGGTGATCTTATGATACATTCCACAGGCAGGAATACCTATGACAGGAATCAAGTTTGAGTTTTGAGTGTCGAGTTGTGAGTTGTCAATATCATATATATCATTATCTTTATTTCCTCCTGATTGCCGACCGTTGACTTCTGACTCTTCAAGATATGCCACTAAAAACATCGCCCCTGGAAGCACTGCTGAGCCGTAGTGCATCTCTTTTACGCCAAGGTTTCTGATGGCAAACCTTGTTACATCATCAGGGTCAACTGACATACCACCTGTAGTTATCAAAAGGTCTGCCCCTGCATCAATGAGTTCTCTTAGCCTTTCTTCTATGTAAGAGGCATCATCAGGAGCATAATAGATACCCACTATCTCACCATTAAATTGCTCTATCTTTCTCTCAATTATTGGTGCAAAGGCATCCTTTATCCGTCCGTAATAGACCTCATTACCAGTGATCACCACACCTGCCCTTGGCCGCCTTAACTGCCTTACCTCTATTACCCCTCCTGCCCCTTTACTCCTGACTAAATTAACTGCCTCATTCACTACATGCTTCTTCACCACAAGCGGTATAGCCCTTGTTCCTGCCACCACCTGTCCCTTCCTGACCACTGTATTGTTGTGTAGTGTTGCACACATCACCTCACCGAGCATGTTAAATGCCTTGAGTCTCTCTTTATCTATCTTTAATAGTCCATCAAAGGAGGCTATGATGTTTATCTTTCCTTCCTTTGGCTCACCCTCCATCTCTACTCCCCTGCCCATTAAAGCCCTTGCAAGTTCAAAGGCAGCTTCATCCTCGTGCATCTCATCATTGCCTATATTAAGCACATAGAGCCTTTCTTTTCCAAGCCTCTGGAGATGACATATGTCCTCTTTCCTGATTACATGCCCCTTTCTGAAGGCACGTCCTTTGAACTCCCCTGCTCTTATCTCTGTTATATCATGGGCAAGCACCATACCTGCAGCCTTTTCTACGGGTATAGTTATCTGATTTTTCCTGTTCTGTCCTGCATAGTCAAGATCACACATGGCAACCTCCTTCAGATTCTTAACCTTTCCTTTAATATCAAATAATATCAAAGATGCCCAGCGGACTTTCATCAGGGTATCTTCATTTTTCTGTATGTAATCTTCCTCATTTAATTCTCAATCAAGGCGTATTGTTCAAGGATATCCTATAGGGAATCTTTTGATCTTCCTGTTAATTTACCCTTCGGTAAAATGTAAGTATTCATCCTTAAATCGCTCTGACAAATTTGCATAACGGTTCATAAAAAACTATTCTTCCGTGGTAATAATTATCCTTTCAAGCCAGAATATCCCCTTAAGAGGAGAAAGCACTCCCTTAAGGGTGCTTTCTATTAACAGACGCACGAAGTCTTTTCTGATGGGTACTGGTTCATCATTGGCATAGATGTTTATTTCTCCTGAGGTATCAATATAAAGATGCACCTGTTTTGCATTAAATCCCAGGCTTTTCACTATCGCCCTCAGGACATTTCCTATATATGTCTGAGTAAAATCATTAAGTGGAATCGGGCTATCATTTACTACAAGTGATGTCCTCAATTCTGTAGTATCCTCCTCCATTTGCACAGGTCCTGCATAGAGTTTTGCCATCCTTGATCACCTCCCTTAAGTCCTGTACATACTCGCCACAGGAGGCACACTGAACCCTTCTGAGTGGTCTTCCTGGCATATCCTCAGGTGGTATCTCCACCTTTACATCCTGATGATAAAACAGTTCCTTATCAGGCATTATCCTATATGCCTCAAGCTGGCATCTATATTTATCTTCAATCTCTGGAAAATACTCCTTTGCTTTCTCACGAGCCTCCTCCCGTGCCACAACCCTTACTGCCTTACCTGTCTCAAGGTTTACAAAGGTGGCAGCCATTTTTCCATAATCAACAAACCGCATGGTTCTCTTTCCAAGGCTGCAGCCTGTTACTGACTGAAGGGCATCTGTAGCACAGCGGTCGATTTCAACAAAGAGATATATCTTTTTTCTGTCTTTACCCTTTGGGTCATCTATTGCTATCTTCTTTAACCCATAGATAGCCATTCTCACACCAAGCACCTGTCCAGGGCAAAGATGACCATGAACCCTAACTGATTCATCAAGTAACCTCTCGAAATCCATTGTTGCAATACTCAACTCATCAAAGTATTTCATATTAATATCTACCAGTAGAAATTAGTTAAGTTTACGAAACAGCATTATGTGGGAAGAGGCAAGGGCAAGCCTTGCCTCTCCTGAAAAACAAACATCTTACGCCTTCACTAATTTCACCCTTGTGTCGTAGAAGGATGAAGAAGCACCAATGGGGTCGGTCATACAGGAATTCTTAAGAACTGGATCAACCCTCATTGCCGCATTGGGGCAGAGCCCTGTTGCCCTTCTACGGTCACCTTTTACAACTTTTCCATCAATCTCTGCATCGGATGCACCGTAACCCCAGTGGCCAAAGTGCCAGGAAACCGCCACGACTCCAGGACGCATACCCTCAACTGCCTTTATTTTTCCTATCATTGGGACCTCTCCACGGTTTGGCAATTTCCATACACCGTCTCTGTTGGTAGCAGAGATGAGTTTTGCCCTGTCACCATCCTTAAAGCCCAACTTTTTAGCGGTCTCAGCATTAATCAGTATGTAGTTTTCAGGCAGTATAGCGCTGAGCCAGTAATCAGTCGGCAGTGTCCTTGACTGACCACCAAGGATGTCTTTGTAGGTAATAAGCTGAAGTGGAAATTCCCTGTCCTCTATTACCCTGCCTCTGGCATCTCTGGCAGGCTCGTAGATGGCAATACCAGAGAAGCGCTTACCTGTCATGGAGTGCTTCTGTGCAGCCACTGTTTCTGCATAGAGATTCATTTGCTTTTTGAACTTATGAACCACACCTTCCTTCTCAAACTTCTCTGACCATTCTTCCCACCTGCCACCACGATTAAGGAGATATATCACCTTGCGCCAGTTCTCCTTTCCAGCAGCCTTTTCCCACCTTGCAGGGTCAAAGGCGGTCTTTGCCATGTGGCGGCGAGCCCTCATAAAGAGCTTTATCTCATCCCTTGAGGCATCGGGTACCTCCTGACCGGGCTTATCACCCCATGCAAGGTTTGCAACCATCTTAAGGAACCAGTCCTCTCTGGTGGTAAAATCAAGTCCCTTACCAAAACCGTCTTTTCCACAGCCAGGCAGGTTCAGTCTCTCACCTATGGCAAGCATTACTGCCTCCATTGAGCAATGCTGCTTCTCTCCATAGACCTCCACCACCTCAGTAAGTGGTGTCACAGTTGGTTGACGGACTTTAGAAGACCTCTGTGGGACATCAGGAGTTGTATGTGGTGTGCCCCAGCGCTCCCATATAGCTGTGTCCGGAAAGATATAGTCTGCATACATGGTGGTTTCACCAATCACGATGTCTGTGGCAAAAACAAGGGGAATAATGTTTGGGTCTGCAAGGATCTGCAGTGCCGTATGTCCTGCTGGTGTTGCAAATCCTGGAGTACCCTTATGAATCCAGAGTGCCTTTATTGGATAGGGATAACCATCAGCGGCTGATGGTATGATCTCCTGATAGACATTACCACTGAAGGGGAACCAGGGCCTCTTTGCCGGATAACCGTTAAAGAGCGTTGACTCCTCATATCTTGACTTCTCCCTGGTGAGTTTGTGGCCAAACTTGTGGAGTTTACCAGGATGCATCTTCTTAAGGTTAAAGGGTTTTTTAAGCTTGGAGCCATCCTCATGCCAGTGGCCACCACCTGTGGTCATGCCGCCTTTGTGGTCGATGTTTCCAACCAGTATGTTTAGTGCTATAATGGCCTGACCGTTGTAGTAACCATTGGTGTGCTGAACAGGACCACGATACATCTCGGCTCCTACTTTCTTTCCGTGGGATGTAAACTCCCTTGCCACATCCACTATGTCGTTTTCGGGTATGCCGCAAATCTCTGACCATTCAGAGAGGCTTCTTGAGAATGCCTCTTCCTTAAGTATGGTAAAAGCAGTCTTTACCTTTATGCCATTAATCGTGCCTGAATACTCAAGGTCACCAGTAACAGGCTCCTTACCCACTGCCACAGGTTTGCCATCCCTGACCACCACGAACTCATCGCCACCAATGCCTATCTCTGAGGCACGGAGGAGTTTTCCAGGCCCATCCTTTTCAATCTTCACAAGATGGGTTGAGTTTGACCAGGTAGGCTCACCCACAGCCTTTGCAGCAGCCTTGTTGGCAGCAGTAAGGTACTTTTCGTCGTAGCGCCTGTTCTCGATTATCCACCTTATCATGGCAAGTGCAAGAGCAGCATCAGTGCCGGGTTTTATGGGAAGCCACTTCCATGCCTTTGCAGCAGACTTTGACATCCTTGGGTCAACCACTGCAACCTTCAGACGGCCTGTCTGAAGCCCTTCGGTCACCTTCTCACACATAGGCGGAGGCCCGAAGTTTGCCTCTACAAAGCCCGTGCCGAAGAATATGATGAACTCTGAGTTCAGGGCATCTGGTTTCATGTGGTGTTTGCCTTTGCCCCATTTACCATGCTTATACTGCCTTGTTGCCTCATTGTAGGCAATGTGGTGAGACTGCTCACAGATGGTGGTGTGCTCATAGAAGTTTACAGAGCCAAAGCTTCCACCAAGCCACCTCTTGGCAAGTTCCTTTCTTCCGTGCTCTATACGGCCGAACTGAAGCACCAACTGGTTGTTCTTTGGACCCAGGTCGGGGTGGTTGGGGTCTATAAGCACATCAAGATGGTCTCTGTACTTCTTCTTAAAATCACTTACCGACATCTTTCCCTTTGCCACAGCCTTGGCATCCTTTGCCATGGCCTTTGATAGCTTGGAGTCACGAAGGGCATAGATATCTTTAAGTCCAGGCACATAACGGTTTTCTCCGATGTGTTTAAAGAGATATCCACCGTTTACTATCTCATCAATTGCCTGGTCAAAAGAGATGACCTCCCACTTGTTTGAGCCCCTGGGGCCCTTCCTCTTAAGAACCTTCACTATCCTGTAGGGGTCGTAAAGGCTCTGTACTCCTGCCTGACCCTTGGGGCATATCTTTGCATCAATCTTTGCAGCCACATGGGGAGAGGTCTTCTGCTTCAGGTTTGGTATCATGTTCTGAGCAGAGTAGGGATTGCCGTCTATCTTTACTGCAACGCCATCCAGTATCTTTACCTTAATTGGGCAGGCTGTATGACACTGGAGACAGACTGAATATATGACATTTTCAGCCTTTGCTAAGGGATAATCACCTCCTGTGGCAGCCTCTGCCTCGGCAAGTAACCCTAATGCTTTTTCAACCTTGCCCATCAGAAAGGCAGAACCACCAAGCAGTGCGCTTGTCTTCAGAAGCCCTCTTCTTGTAACCTCTTTTTGAGGTATTGATTCAAGAATCTCTGAAATCTTACAGAATTTGTCCTTCTCAGCCATAAATACCTCCTGTTTATTGATGGCATACCAGGCATGATGCCGGTGTGCTTATTGCAATGTTCGCCCTGTCCTTGTACCCGATGTAATAAACCCTTGGTTTTGTGCCAGAGGACTCTTTTAAACGGAAAACCTTTTCCTTCCTAATCAATTCCGATACAAGCGATTTCGGGTCGTTCAGATCACCAAAATACATGGCCCTTCCGATACAGGTGGAGACACAGGCAGGTATCATGCCGCTTTCAACACGATGAATACAGAAGGTGCACTTCCTGATGGTTCCCTTTGTTTTCTTACGGTTGAGTTTTTTCCCATACTCAAAGAAATCCCTGGTCTCATAGGGTTCAAGTTTAGGGGTGTTTTCTGTATAATAGCCTCCCCTGTCATCCACAATTGCATAGTAGGGGCATGCCTTCTTTGCTGCATCCATGGCTGAAGAACTTGAGGAGAGCTTTCCGTAATTGAAGACCACAATACCGTCAGGTCGCTTCTCTATTGCGCCCTTTTTGTGCCTGTTTGCAGCCTTGAGGCAGGGTGGATTGTCACAGTGCTGGCAATTTCCTGGCATGAAAAACCTGTCAAGTTTCGGATAACTCTGGTACTCGGCTTCAAAAACCCAGCGGTAGGAAGTCCCTGGTGGGCAGACATTCTCTGCCATACAGGCAACTGTGCAGGCATGGTCTCCCACACACCGCCTTATGTCGATGACCATCCCCCAGGAACGCTTCTCAACCGGTTTTTTCAAAGCCCGGTTGAGATCCTCATGCATTCTCACGATCTCGTTAACAGCCATATTACTCCTCCTTTCGTAAAAAATAGTTATGATATGACCACTGGAAAGGACAACTCAGTTCCCCTTTCTCCCACCTCCTTTTTTATTTCGGATTTAAGTAGCAAACAACCTGTATTATTTAGTTCTTTTATTTTTTATAAAGCAATTGATATGCCAGAGAGAAG
>JALUAR010000002.1 GCA_027050975.1 Thermodesulfovibrio sp. | reverse complement strand
TCCCTCTTCAATAAGGGCTATGGGACCGTGCTTCATTTCACCTGCAGGATAACCCTCTGCATGAATGTAGGATATTTCCTTTAACTTCAAAGCACCCTCAAGGGCAACTGGATAATTTACTCCCCTTCCAAGATACAGAAAATCATCAGCATAAATTAATTTTTTTGCAAGTTCTGCAATCTTGCTCTCCTTTTTTAGAACTTTTTCAATAAGGGACGGTATTTTGCTTAATTGTCTTTTAATCGTATCCATCTCTTCACGAATTAGCCTGCCTTTTACCAATCCAAGGGCAAGGCCTAAAAGGCAGAGCGCAGACAGTTGTGCTGTAAATGCCTTGGTGGAGGCCACGCCGATTTCCAATCCAGCCCTTGTGTACAACACTGAGTCTGCCTCCCTTGCGGAAGTGCTGCCCACAACATTGCATATGGTAAGTGTCTTTGCATCACGCCTCTTTGCCTCTTTCTGAGCAGCAAGGGTGTCAGCGGTCTCACCTGATTGAGTAATGGATATAAAGATGGTTCCTTTCTCAACAATGGGTTCCATGTACCTATATTCAGATGCAATCTCTACTTCAACAGGTATTCGGGTTAGTTTTTCTATGATATACCTGCCGATCATTGCTGCATGATAAGAGGTTCCACATGCCACAATATGAAGCCTTCTCAACTCTACAAGATCTTGCTTGGTAAGCTTAAACTCCTGAAGCAGGCTTAGAGGATCATCTATCCATTCATTTATTGTATCCTTAACAGCACGGGGTTGCTCGTATATCTCCTTAAGCATAAAATGGTCGTATCCGCCTTTTTCAGCCAGTGACGGAGGAATGTCTACTTCCACCACAATGTCATTTATATCTGTAACCGTATCGGAACCGTTTCCAATATGCCCAAGTTCAATGCCATCTGTGCTCAATTTGCACAAATGACCGTCTTCCAGAAATATAAATCTCCTTGTATACGGAAGAAGAGCTGGTATATCAGAGGCAAAGAAGAATTCATTTTCTCCCACGCCAACAACCAGAGGACTTCCGTTTCTTACTGCATAGATTGTGTCTGGATCATTCTCGATCATGATACCCAGGGCATAGCTTCCTCTTAAAACAGATATGGCTTTAAGTATCGCGTCATGAGTGCTCTGTGTCTGTAATAGATGACGTGATATTAGATGGGGAATCACTTCTGTGTCAGTATCAGAGTTGAAGGTGTGTCCTTCTTCACATAAACGTGCTCTGATCTCTCGATAGTTTTCGATTATGCCATTGTGTACAATGGCAACACCTTTAACAAAGTGGGGGTGAGCGTTTTTGGAAGAAGGCTGTCCATGAGTAGCCCACCGGGTGTGGCCGAGTCCGACTCTTATGTTTTTCTGTTGAGGCAGGATTTTCTGAAGATCCTTTATTTTCCCTTGAATCTTATATATTTCAATGCCTTTTCCGTTCTGGAAGGCTATGCCAGCCGAATCATATCCTCGATATTCTAATCTCTTTAAACCATCAATTAAAACGGGAAGCGCTTCCCGTTTTAATT
>JALUAR010000001.1 GCA_027050975.1 Thermodesulfovibrio sp. | reverse complement strand
TGAGGTTCTTGCAAATAATCAGAAATTTGTAGAAGAATATAAAGCTGGTAAGGAAAAACTATTTGGCTTTTTCGTGGGGCAAGTCATGAAGGCAACCCAAGGAAAGGCAAACCCAGCTATGGTTAATGAGATATTGAGGAAAAAGTTATGCTAAGCGTCAATGAAATAAGGAAAATATTTCTGGACTATTTTCAGCAAAATGGACATGAAATTGTAAAGTCTTCTCCACTATTACCCCATAATGATCCTACTTTGCTTTTCACTAATGCTGGTATGGTGCAGTTCAAGAATGTGTTTACTGGCGATGAAAAAAGAAATTATAAGCGTGCTGCAAGTGCTCAAAAGTGTTTGCGTGCAGGTGGTAAACATAATGATCTTGAGAATGTTGGTTATACTGCAAGGCATCACACATTTTTTGAGATGTTGGGTAACTTCTCATTTGGTGATTATTTTAAAGAGGGGGCCATTGTTCATGCTTGGACCCTGTTAACAGAGCATTTTAAGTTGCCAAAGGAAAAGTTATTGGTAACCGTGTACCATACCGACGATGAAGCCTATGATATTTGGAGAAATAAAATAGGCCTACCTGAGGAAAAAATCATCAGAATTGCCACAAATGATAATTTTTGGTCCATGGGAGATACTGGCCCTTGTGGTCCATGTTCCGAGATATTCTATGATCACGGAGAGGAGATTCCAGGTGGGCTTCCTGGCTCTAAAGATGAGGATGGCGATCGTTTTATTGAAATATGGAATTTGGTTTTTATGCAGTTTAATCAGCTGGAGGACGGCTCTAGGGAGGACTTACCATCTCCTTCAATTGATACTGGTATGGGGCTAGAAAGAATAGCTGCAATATTGCAAGGTAAACACAATAATTATGATATAGACCTCTTTCAAAACATTATCAAAGATATCGAAAAGGAATCCGGAGCTGTTTATGGGGGAGAGTTAAAAAGCTCTCATCATGTAATTGCAGATCACTTGCGTGCGGTATGTTTTATGATGGCAGATGGTATTACTCCATCAAATGAGGGACGTGGTTATGTCTTACGCCGAATCATGCGCAGAGCTATGCGACATGCTCATATTCTTGGCTGTAGGGATAGTTTAATGTATAAGCTTGTGCCCAGTCTAATACGCGAAATGGGGGAAAGCTATCCAGAGTTGATTCGCGCAAAATCCTTGATGATCCAAACTTTGCGCGATGAAGAGGATAAGTTTAAACAAACTTTGGAAACTGGATTAAAATTACTTGAAAAGGAAAAGCAGAACCTATCAAGCGATATCTTGCCAGGAGAAATAGCCTTTAAGCTTTATGACACCTATGGTTTTCCTGTGGACCTAACTCAGGATATATTGCGCAAAGATAATATCAAAGTGGATATGGAAGGTTTTAACTCGGCCATGGAGCAACAAAAGGCTATGGCTAGAAAAAGCTGGTCAGGATCAGGAGAAAAATCTGATGACAAGACTTGGCATGAATTCCACACAAAATATGGTGCAACAGAGTTCACTGGATATAAT